>JAIESZ010000347.1 GCA_019745615.1 Burkholderiaceae bacterium | reverse complement strand
AAAAACTGCCCCAAGATGAAACCGATCAGGCGTTTGTGGTCGGTATTTTCTCGCTGCTCGACACTATGCTGGGGATGCCGATGGAAACGGCGCTGGGTTTGGTGAGCGTGCCGCCCAGCACTGAAGCGGCGCTACTGCACAATGCAGGTGTGCTGGGCCATTTGCTGGTGTTGGCTAAAGCCTGCGAATCCGGAGACGATGTTGCTTTTGACCATGCCGCCACCTCCTTGCAGATGAGCAGCCAGCAGATCAACAATGCCCATTTGCAAGCCTTGGCTTGGGCTGACCACTTTGCTGATTGAATCTTGCCTAAGCAGTGTGCACCATCGCTCCTAGAATCAATACAGAATCACCCTCCAGCCGCTATGTCCAGCATGTCCGAACCCTCCGTCCCCGCCCCTTCACCTACCCCCGAGGACAACTCTGCGGACAATCTGGCGGTCATTGCGCGCCAAGCCATTGTGGATGAGCACCGCGCCGTTTTTGGTTACGAGCTGTTTGATCGCTCTACCGCATCGTATGCGCACAGTGCTGACAGCGATGCCGCACTGTTGTTCAATGCACTGTCTTACATTGGTACCGAGTCTTTGGTGGGGCAAAAGTTGGTGTTCATCAACTGTACCCACGAGAGCCTCTCCGGTGGACACTTAGAACTGATCCACCCCGAAAAAGTGGTGCTAGAAGTGCCTGCCCTGCCCCCAGAGGCCACGGCGCAAGAGATTGAATCCCGGCTGCCCGTATTAGAGCAATTGCGCCGCCAAGATTTTCGGCTGGCGTTTAGCGAGCAGGTGCTGTGCCCAGCCTACCTGAGCTGGCTGGCTTTGGCCTCGTTCATCAAGCTGGACATGACCACCTTTGCGATCGAACAAGCCCCCACTTTGGTACGCTTTGCCCAAGAGCACAGTTCGGCCCGGCTGGTCGCAGAAAAGGTGGAGTCGGCAGAGCAGCACCAACTGATGTCTAGTTTGGGCGTACGCTTGTTCCAAGGCTATTGGTTTGCCAAACCCGCGTTGGTCAAGGCCCACACCATTCGGCCATCGCAGGCTACAGTCATCCAATTAATCAACTTGGTGCGCAGGCAGGCTACCACGGCAGAGATTGAAGAGCTGCTCAAAAAAGACCCCACCCTGTCCTTTAACCTGCTGCGTTTTATCAACTCTTCCGGGTTTGGTCTCTCGTGCGAAATCACCTCCTTCCGGCATGCCGTGATGATCTTGGGGTTGCGCAAGCTGTTTCGCTGGGCTGCGCTGCTGCTGACCACCTCGCGGGCCGGGGGGTCGGCTCCAGCAGTAGGTACGATGGCTGTGGTACGGGGGCGCTTGATGGAGTTGCTCGCCGCCGAACTGATGCCCCCCGAAGAATGTGACAATGCTTTTGTCGTGGGCGTGTTCTCGCTGCTAGACACCATGTTGGGGCTGCCAATGGACAAGGCCCTAGAATCGCTGGCCCTGCCCGAACCCGTGGTGGACGCACTGTTGCACAACACCGGGCCCTTTGCCCCGTTTTTGGCCCTGACCAAAGCCTGCGAAAGTGGTGACGAGCTTGCCTTTGGCCTCAATGCAGAAGAGTTGCACTTGTCCAATCGTCAAGTCAATTGGGCGCATCTACAGGCCCTGACGTGGGCTGAAGGCTTGGATGCACCCTGAACTTCGCTATGGGGGTACTTCAGCCAAGCACCCTAGCGAAGACACGAAAAACTGATAGGATTCCTGCGCGCAGGGCGCATTTCCTTGCAAAGATACAGTTTTGCATTTATACCATTGCTAAAACATGGTGTTTTTTTGATTATCCGTACAGGAGAAACACCTCTTGATTCACTCCGATTGGAATAATTCGACCTTCTGGTCTTCTGCTGCCCTCGGATTGGCCGGTGCCGTAGCGGTGGTGGCTGTGGGCGGCTTGTCCCTGCTGCCTCTCTTGTTGGCGATGGCCTTAGTGGCAGTGGGCGTTTTTTTGGGCTGGCAGGCCCAGTTGAGCAAGCACCAACAGCTTCAGGTTCATCTGGCCAATTTCTTGGCCGAACAACGCGATTTCGGTGAGAAAATCACCCCAGTGTGGGCCGGGCACATCAGCAACTCACGTACCCAGATGGAATCGGCAATCACAGAACTGACAGGCCGGTTCAGCGAGATTGTGCAGCGCCTAGAAAAGACGGTGGCCGCTGCTAGCCAAGCCAGTACCTCTAGTGATGGCGAAGGGTTAGATTTGGTTCATGTGGTGGCGCAAAGCCAGCAAGAACTGACGCAGGTACTCAGCTCCCAGACCTCGGCCATGAACAGCATGACCAGCATGCTGGAAAAGGTGCAGTCGCTCAACCAGTTCACCAAACAACTCGAAGACATGGCTACCGATGTGGCCAAGATCGCCTCGCAAACCAACCTACTGGCCCTCAATGCCGCCATTGAGGCCGCCCGCTCTGGCGAGCATGGGCGTGGTTTTGCCGTAGTCGCCAAAGAGTTTCGGATGCTTTCTAACCAGTCTGGTGAGACCGGCAGGCGCATTGCCGACATGGTCAAGGTCATCAGCGAGGCCATCTCCAGTACCTGCCATGCCGCCCAGCAGTCGGTGCATCAAGAAGACCAGGCCATGCAGACCTCCCAAGATCGCATCGTCAACGTGCTAGAAAATTTTCGCAATATCGCCAGTGGCCTGATCGCATCCAGCGACCTGCTCAAGCAAGAGAGCATGGCCATCCATGGCGATATTGGCGAGGCGCTGGTCAATTTGCAGTTTCAGGATCGGGTCAGCCAAATTTTGGTCCAAGTGGAACAAAACATTGCGCGGATTCCAGGCTATTTCCGTGAGCATGAAGAAGATTGCCTGCGCCGGGGCAGCATCGCGCCACTCAATGCGGATGATTTTCTGGCTGCCATGCGCAAGACCTATGTCATGAAAGACCAGCATTTGGCCCATGACCAAAAGGATGTGAGCGCTGCTAAACCCACTAAGGCAAGCCCAGACAAGAAGGCCGCGCTCCTCCCCCCACCCCCGTCCTCCGATGACGGTGACATTACTTTCTTTTAAAAGGGACGGCAGATGGCCAAAACAATCATGATCGTCGATGACTCCGCCTCTATCCGCATGGTGGTTGGTATCGCCCTGCGCGGGGCAGGTTACGAAGTGATCGAAGCCAAAGATGGCAAAGATGCCTTAGACAAACTCACTGGGCAAAAGGTACACCTGATCATCAGCGATGTGAACATGCCAGTGATGGACGGCATTACCTTTGTCAAGTCGGTCAAGCAGCTGGCCAATTACCGCTTCACACCTATCATCATGCTCACTACCGAGTCCGATGAGTCCAAAAAACGCGAAGGGCAAGCCGCTGGGGCTAAAGCTTGGGTGGTCAAGCCCTTCAAGCCTGAGCAGATGCTCGGTGCCGTGCAAAAACTGTGTTTGCCTTAAACCACACGGCCCCACCATGAGCACTGCCAGCCCCGCACCCATTTCGTTGCGCATTGAAGGTGAAATGAGCATCTACCGTGCGCAAGAACTCAAACAGCTGTTGCTTGAACCCTTGCAGCAACCCCACACCACCGTAGAAGTCAACCTCTCTGGTGTGACTGACCTTGATACGGCTGGGCTGCAACTGCTGCTACTGGCTAAACGCACCGCTCTACAGCAAGAAGGGCAATTGCGTCTGGTAGGCCACAGCCCCGCTGTGTTGGGTGTGTTTGACCTGCTCAATTTGGCCGCCCATTTCGGCGACGATTTGGTCATTTCGCAACCCTCTGGTGCCATGCGCAACTGAGTACAGGGCCGATCCCTGCAAAGGTTTTTGATGAATCTCGACGAAGCACTGCAAACCTTCTTGGTAGAAAGCCGAGAGCTGCTCGAAGAAATGGAAACCTGTCTGCTCTCGTTGGAGGGAGCTGAAGAGAAAACCGAACTCATCAATGCCATTTTTCGGGCCGCCCATACCATCAAAGGTTCCTCCGGGCTGTTTGGTTTGGATGGGGTGGTGGCTTTCACCCACGTGACCGAAAGCGTACTAGACCGGGTGCGCGATGGCCGCATTGCCATCTCTGATCTGCTGATTGCCCTGCTGCTCTCGTGCCGCGACCACATTGGCACTCTGATTGATGCCGTGGCCGCTGGCCAAGACACCACCGACCCGGCTTTGACCACACAAGGCACGCCGTTGTTAGAGCAGTTGCGCAGCTACCTAGGCACCCCTGCTGCCCCTGCGCCCACGTCTAGCCTGACCAGTTCATCCCCCGTCGAGCAAACGGCGCAACCCCTACCCTCGGTGGTACACGCAGCCGATCATTGGCATATCTCTGTACGCTTTGGTTCCAATGTATTGCGCAATGGCATGGATCCGCTGTCGTTCCTGCGTTTTTTGCAAACGATGGGAAAGATTGTGGAGGTAGTGGTGCTGCACGACAAACTGCCCAATCCTGGCAATATGGATCCGGAGAGTTGCTATCTCGGCTATGACTTGGTTTTTGACAGCAGTGCATCTAAGGCCGCCATCGAAAATGCGTTCGAATTTGTGCGCGACGACTGCCAGCTGCGCATCCTACCGCCACACAGCCGTACTACCGATTACATTCGCCTCCTAGAGGAAGAATCCTACGAGTCCTCGGCACGCATCGGAGAAATGATGGTGCATTGTGGTGCCCTGACACAGCAAGAACTTGATGCGGCACTGCATACCCAAACTATCGCTTCTCCACCATATCCCCTATTGGGCAAGGTGCTGGTACAACAACAGGCGGTGACGCCTGAGGTGGTAGAGGCTGCCGCCAAGAAACAGGCACAACTCAAAGAGTTGCACACCCAAGAAAGCCGCTCCATCCGCATTGATGCCGACAAACTCGATCAACTCATCAATCTTGTCGGTGAACTGATTATTGTGGGGGCTGGTGTAAATTTGGTGGCGCAGCGGGCCAACATCACGGAGCTGCAAGAGCACACCTCTAAGTTGTCTAGTTTGGTTGAAGAAGTGCGTGACAGCGCGCTGCAACTGCGGATGGTGAAAATTGGTGCCACGTTCAGCCGCTTTCAGCGTGTGGTGCACGATGTATCGCGGGAGCTGGGCAAAGATATTGCCCTGCTCATCAACGGTGAAGAGACCGAGCTAGACAAAACCGTGGTCGAGAAAATCGGTGACCCGCTGATGCACTTGGTGCGCAACTCGATGGACCACGGCATTGAATCGGCTGAAGTACGGCTCGAACGTGGCAAACCGGCACAAGGCACGCTGCGCCTCAATGCTTTTCATGATTCGGGCAGTATTGTGATTACCGTTGAAGACGACGGTGGTGGTTTAAAGCGCGACAAAATCTTAAGCAAGGCCATTGAGCGCGGGTTGCTGGACTCCGGCCATCACCTGACCGACAGTGAAGTCTATGCACTGATTTTTGAACCGGGGTTCTCTACCGCCGACAAGGTATCTAACTTGTCTGGACGTGGTGTGGGGTTGGATGTAGTCAAGCGCAATATTACTGCCCTGCGTGGTAGCGTCAATATCCACAGCGTCGAAGGTGAAGGCACCACTGTAACCATTCGCCTGCCCTTGACTCTGGCCATCATTGATGGATTTTTGGTAGAGGTGGATTCTTCCGTCTTTGCGATTCCCCTCGACATGATTGAGGAGTGCGTTGCATTCTCTTCAGAGCCGGGGCACAATTATACCAACTTACGCAACGAGATTTTGCCATTTATTCGTTTGCGTGAATTGTTTGATATTAAAAATCCTCCTAAGCGCCGCGAAAATATTGTAGTGCTTAAACATGCTGGCCAAAAAGCAGGGTTGGTGGTTGACACCCTGCTCGGAGAGTTTCAAACGGTTATAAAGCCCTTGGGCAAAATATTTAATCAAGCCAAGTGTATCAGCGGCTCCACAATTTTAGGTAGTGGCGAAGTGGCCTTGATTTTGGATGTTCCGGTTTTGATACAACAAGCCTCTCACAGCCAGACAGAACACAAGAAGAGTGAATCTCTTGTGTTGACCTGAAAGTTTCATTCCAACAAAGATCAGGCCCGAAGAAAGAATACCATGTTTCGAAATATAAAAATTGGAACCCGGCTGGCCATTGGATTTTCAGCCATGCTGGCTTTGCTGATCGTTGTTGTGAGTATTGGTATGTCACGTATCAATGAAATTAATGGAGATATTAGGTCTCTGGTGCAGAAAGATTTTCCGAAGACAGTGATTGCTAATAGCATTGTAGATGCCGTCAATATAAATGCGCGAGTACTAAGAAATATTTATATTTTTAAAGATTCTGAACTTCAAAAAGAATTAGATCGGCTGCCAGAACAAAGTAGAATTATCACTACGGGTATTGAGAAACTGGAGAAGATGATTGAGACTGATGCAGGCAAGGCCAGCCTGCAAAAAGTCAAAGATACTCGCATTCCGTATCTGGCAGACATGGAACGCTATGTGAGTCTGATAAAAGCTGGCCAACGGGAAGAAGCGGCTGGTATGTTGTCTGGTACACTGCGCAATACCCAAGGTAACTACATTACTGCGGTTCTAAGCTTAGTAGATGGCCAAAGCACCTTGATCGTACAACGGGGTCAAGCTGCAGAAAATCTCGCTGCCAGTGCAGAACGGTTGCTCTTGATATTGGCTGCTGTAGCCGCCGTGCTCAGTGCTGTGCTGGGTTGGTTAATCACCCGCAGTATCACAGAGCCAACCCGCCAACTGATGAACCATGCCAATGAAATGGCTGCTGGTAATTTTGGTAACACCGTGGCCTTGAACCAGCAAGACGAGGTGGGTATCCTAGCCCAGTCTTTGCGCACCATGCAATCTGCGGTACAAACCATGATTGCAGATGCCGTCTTGCTTTCCAAGGCGGCGGTCGATGGCAAGCTGGCCACGCGTGCCGATGCCAGCCAGCACCAAGGCGATTTCCGCAAAA
>JAIESZ010000339.1 GCA_019745615.1 Burkholderiaceae bacterium | reverse complement strand
ATGCCCCGGTGCAAATGGAACGGTGCCACCAGCAAGCGGCTCATTTTGGGCAAACGGTTCTGGCTGGCCAAGTGGTTGAACACATTGTCCATATCTGCCGTGGTCTCTTCGTCGGCGGTCAGGTAGCTCAGGTCGGTGTACAGGCGCGCTGTGCGCGGGTTGTAGTTGCCAGTGGACAGGTGACCATAACGGCGTAACTGCCGCCCCTCGCGCCGGGTAACGAGCAGCAACTTGGCATGGGTTTTTAACCCAACCACACCATAGACCACTTGTGCCCCCACCGATTCCAGCGCTTCGGCCCAATTGATGTTGGCTTCTTCGTCAAAGCGGGCCTTCAACTCCACCACGGCCAGCACCTCTTTGCCTCGGCGCACGGCTTCGCGCAGCAAATCAAGCATTTGTGGATCGGAGCCAGTGCGGTAGATTGTCTGCTTGATCGCCAACACCTGCGGATCGTTGACAGCTTCGCGCAAAAAGGCCAGCACACCATCAAAGCTCTCAAAGGGCTGGTGGATCAGCACATCTCCTTTGTTACGCAACTGCGTCAGGATGGAGCCGCTCTGCGGCATCTGGTGCGGCCAGCACGGCACCGAACGCGGAAAGACCAGCTCTGGCATATCGGCCAGATCAATCAACTGGCCCAAACGCACCAAATTGACCGGCCCATGCACCCGGTACAAAGCCTCAGTGGGCAAATTGAACTGGGCAAGCAGAAAATCGGCCAGAAAATCCGAACAACCAGCAGAGACCTCTAGCCGCACCGCCTCGCCATAGTGGCGCTGTTGCAAACCTTGGCGCAAAGCGGTGCGCAGGTTGCGTGCGTCTTCTTCGTCCACCGCTAAATCAGAATGGCGCGTGACGCGAAACTGCGAAAACGCCGTGACTTCGCGTTCTGGGAACAGATCGACCAGATGCGCCCGCACTACGCTAGACAAGCTGACGCACTGCACGCCCTTAGCCACGCTGGCAGGCATACGGATCAGACGCGGCAGCACCCGTGGGATTTTGACAATGGCAATCTCATTCTCGCGGCCAAAGGCGTCGCCACCTTTGAGGCGCACAATAAAATTGAGCGATTTATTGGCCACCTGCGGGAAAGGATGCGCCGGGTCTAGGCCAATCGGAATCAGCAGCGGGCGCACTTCGCGCTGAAAATACTCACGCACCCACTGGCGCTGCGCCGCATTGCGCTCGCCATGCGGAATGATGCGGATGCCGTGGGCTACCAACGCAGGCACCAGTTCATCGTTGTAGAGTGCATATTGCCGCTCTACCAAATCGTGTGCCTTGGCCGCCAGCGCCTTAAAAGAAGCCTGGGTATAAACCCCCTTGGTTTCACCACTGCGGGCAGCAGCCAGATGGGGGGCCGCCCGCACCTCAAAAAACTCGTCAAGGTTGGACGAGACAATGGTGAGGTAGCGCACCCGCTCTAGCAAGGGCACATCAGGGCGCACCGCCCAGTCAAACACGCGCTCGTTAAAAGCCATGATGCTGTGATCACGATCGAGCAAGGTGGCAGGATGATGCAAGGCAGGCGGTTGGGCAGCAGCGCTGACAGGATGCGACGCCATCACGACGGGATCCGCAGAAAGAGGTGGCATGGCACGGGCAGAATTCAAGACTAATTGTGACAGTATTGGTGCAGGGTGTGTCAGTTTCATGACGCCCATCATGATAGGACAGAGAAACAAGGACAAGTGCCTACCCTCACTACACCACTGGGCATTTACCCAAAGTGGAGGGAAACTAGCATAATCCGATGAGGATATTGCATTGTGTTAAGACGCTGCCGTTTTTTCTGCCCCTCGCCATTGTGTGCGGCTGTTTTGGCTTTTGCCTGCACCGCCCTGTGCTTTGCTGTCTGGGTTTGGGAACTAGAGCAGCGCGACCTAGCACAGCAGCGCACGCAGGTCTCCGAGCTGGCCAATGACCATGCCCTCGCTTTACAACGCAGCATAGAATCGGCACTCTCGGCCAACAATGTATTGGTGGCGATGGTGCGCCAAGGCCAAGGAGAAGTCCAAAATTTTGAGGCCATTGGCGAGCAACTGCTACCGTTTTATCCCGGTATCATTGCGCTGGGGCTGGCTCCCAACGGCATCGTACAAAAGGTAGTGCCCACCTTGGGGAACGAAGCCGTGCTCGGCTTTAACCAATTGGCCGACCCAGTGCAAGGTGCCGAAGCCATCTTGGCACGCGACAGTGGGCAGCTCACTTTGGCCGGGCCGCTAACCTTAGTACAGGGAGGCGTGGGCGTAGTAGGACGCCACCCCGTCTATCTAGACACTGAACTGGGTAAGCGGCGGTTTTGGGGCTTTACCACCGTGACTATCCGCATTGCCGATGTGCTGGCTACAGCCCATCTGCCCACACTGGCAGAGCGCGGCTACCGCTATCGGCTGATGCGCACCATCCCACAAACTGGGCAAGAGCAAGACATCAGCGTCTCCAGCCCACCACCTGGCCCCGATCCAGTGGTGCGTTCCGTGTCCCTGCCCAATGGGCAGTGGTCGTTGGCACTCACCCCCAACCAAGGCTGGGGCAGTACCACGCGGCTGGCCCATCGCTGTCTGCTGGGGCTGATGTTTAGCCTACTGGTAGGTTACCTTGCTAGGCTGCTGTTGCAACTCAAGGCCCACGAAAGGGACTTGGCATCGCTGGTACAGGCGCGCACGGCAGAGATTTTTAGCACCCAGCAACAACTCCAAGCCACGATGGACGCCATTCCGGACATGCTGCTGGAGTTGGACGATGATGGGCGTTTTTTGCAAATTGACCATGCCCATGCCAAAGCTTTGGCCGCCCCCGCTGCGCAACTCATTGGGCACCACCTTTGGGATGTGTTACCGCACAATACCGCCCAAACCCTGATGGCTGCACTCCAAGAAGCCAAGCAACAAGGCAGCTCCACTGGGCGGCAAATCTGCCTCAATATCCCTGAACAGGGGCCAAGTTGGTTTGAGCTCTCGGTAGCACGCAAAGCGGCCACCAGTGACAGTGCCCCCGGCTATGTACTGCTGGCCCGCGACATCACCCAGCAACGCGCCGCCTTAGAAAGAATTGAGCATCTGGCCCATTACGATGGGTTAACAGGCTTACCCAACCGCACCCTGCTGGCGCAAAGGGCGGCCCAAAGCATTGCCCACCAACGTGACAACCACGGCGACCTGGCCGTGCTGTTTCTGGACTTAGACCACTTTAAAAATGTGAACGACTCACTGGGCCACCGCTTGGGCGATGCCCTGTTGGTGGCACTGACCCAGCGCCTACAAACCCTGATGCGCGAGCAAGACACCGTCTCTCGCTTTGGTGGCGATGAATTTTTGCTGCTGTTGCCCCATACAGGGGCTGAGGCTGCCGGACACATGGCAACCCAATTGCTGCACCATCTGGCCCAGCCTTTTCAGATAGAAGGCCACGAATTGAGCACCACCTTATCGATGGGGGTGGCTATTTTTCCGAAGGACGGGGACAACTTTGACACCCTGTACCAGCGCGCCGATGCCGCCATGTACCGCGCCAAGCGCAGTGGTCGCAACCGCTATAGCTTTTTTACTGCCGATCTAGAAACCGCATCAGCACGGGCGTTGCTACTAGAAAACGCTTTGCACCGCGCCCTAGAGCGACAGCAATTTGCACTGCACTATCAGGTGCAAGTATCACTGCAAACCAACCAAATCGTTGGGGCCGAAGCCTTGCTGCGCTGGCAACACCCAGAGCTGGGAGCTATTTCTCCGGCTGAATTTATCCCGATTGCAGAAAACAGCGGCATGATCGTGGCGATTGGTGAATGGGTGCTGTCCACCGCAGCGCATGATGCCAAACGCTGGCTCGATCAAGGCATAGGGCTGCGCACTGTGTCGGTCAACCTGTCAGCAGTGCAGTTTCGCCATCCGCAACTGCTGGAGATGGTGTCACGCTGTTTGGCTGATGCCCAACTGCCCGGTGATCGGTTAGAGCTAGAACTGACCGAAGGCACAGCAGTAGAAGACCCGACCTCCGCCCTAGAAGTCATGACGCAACTGCACCAGCGTGGTGCCCAGCTGTCGATGGACGACTTTGGTACCGGTTATTCGTCCCTGAGCCAACTCAAACGCTTTCCTTTGGGCAAGCTCAAAATAGACCAATCTTTTGTGCGTGACGTGAGCGAAGACGCCAATGACCGAGCTATCATTACCGCCATTATCCACATGGCCCAAGCCTTGGGTATGCGCACCACCGCCGAAGGGGTAGAAACCGAAGCCCAACGCGCCTTTTTATTGGCACAGGGCTGCAACGAGGGCCAAGGCTATCTGTTCAGCCGCCCCTTGCCCACAGCCGCCTTTGAAGCACTGCTGCGCACACCACGCTGATCGCTTTACTTTCCGCCCCAATTGGGCGACGATCAGGCATCCAGTGCGCATGGCATACCGGCACAATACGGAAAGCGTAAATTATTACAAAATACCCCCATCAGACAGCCCGCTGATCCGGTCTACCCTTACCCAGTAAAAAGCCCCGATGGGCGGGACATTTTCAGGAGAGAGAACTATGGCTACCATCGCCGTCACCCCCACTGCCATTGCCCCCCAGGCCCAAGCCCAAATAGCCCGCCGCGAAGCCCAACAAGCCGAGCAAGATGCCAAGACACTGCAAGCTAAGGCCCAAGACGCCCAGCGCACCGCCAATATGGAACAAGCGCATGCAGATCAAATTAACCAGCAGGCCGAGGACGCGGGCCAGCGCTCCGATGCGGCCAACAGCAACGCCACAGCCGCCGAAGCCAATGCCCGGCGCAGCACACCTGCTGCGGCCTCACGCATCAATGTGAATGGCACCGGACAAATCACCGGCGTCTGGGTAGATACCAAGGCCTAAGCCGCGTCACCCACGGATCAGCCCATGCGTGCTGCTTGGCTCAACCGTTCGGCACAGCGGCTGGCCACGGCTTGGTCGGCAGCCTCTACCATGATACGCAGCACCGGCTCGGTGCCACTGGGACGGATCAGCACCCGCCCAGATACGCCCAATTCTGCCTCAACGGCTTGGGCCTCTTGCACCAAGCGGGCATTGGCGCGCCAATCTTGCCCCAAAGGGACACGCACATTGAGCAGCACCTGCGGAAACAGCGTCAGCCCAACCAACAATTGCGCCATAGTTTGTTCACTGCGTGCGCAGTATTGCAATACCTGCAAGGCACTGACCAAGCCGTCGCCGGTAGTCTGGCGGTCTAGCGCCAACAAGTGGCCTGAACTCTCACCGCCCAACACCCAGCCGTGGCGAGCCAGCGCTTCGAGCACATAACGGTCGCCCACCTTGGTTCGTTCCAACTTCACACCCCGTGCGCGCAGGGCCAACTCTACGGCCATATTGGTCATCAGCGTACCCACCACACCGGGCACATCCTCATCACGGCCCATGCGGTCAATAGCCATCAGGTAGAGCAGTTCATCACCGTTGTACAAACGGCCTTGGGCATCCACCATTTGCAAGCGGTCGGCATCCCCATCCAAGGCAATACCATAGTCGGCCCGGTTGGCACGCACTGCCCGCACCAAAGCATCGGGGTGGGTGGCCCCCACTTCGTGGTTGATGTTCAAACCATCCGGTGCGCAACCAATGGCAATGACTTCGGCACCCAGTTCATGAAACACCTTGGGAGCGATATGGTAGGCAGCACCGTGGGCGGCATCGACCACGATTTTTAGCCCCTTGAGGGTCAGATCGTGGGGAAAAGTGCTTTTGCAAAATTCAATGTAACGCCCAGCCGCATCGTCTAGGCGGCGGGTTTTACCCAGCGAGGCCGAATCAGCCCACACCGGCGGCTGCTGCAAGGCGGCCTCCACCTCCAACTCCCAAGCGTCGGGCAATTTGCTGCCTTGGGCACTGAAAAACTTGATGCCATTGTCATGGTAGGGGTTGTGGCTGGCACTGATAACCACGCCCAAACTGGCCCGCTGCGCGCGGGTGAGATAGGCCACCCCCGGTGTAGGCAATGGCCCCAGCAACACCACATCCACCCCAGCAGAATTAAAGCCCGACTCCAATGCGCTCTCTAGCATGTAACCAGAAATGCGAGTATCTTTGCCAATCAACACGGTGGGGCGCTCTTCAGTGCGCTTGAGTACCCGGCCCACTGCATGGGCCAACTGAAGAACAAAATCAGGGGTAATGGGATGCTGGCCTACCGTGCCCCGAATGCCATCGGTGCCGAAATATTGACGTGTCATGCGATGCTGCCTAGTGAGAGAGATGCACACGCAGCCGGACAACATCCGCCAAAGCTAAAAGCCCTGTTATCATGTGATAACAGGGCTTTGCTGTGAGTGGTGGGTCCTGAGTGGCTCGAACACTCGACCTACGGATTAAGAGTCCGCTGCTCTACCAACTGAGCTAAGAACCCACTGTATAAATTGTGTCGCTTGCTGCGAAGAACTCAATTATGCACTATTTTTGCACCATTTGGCAAAAATATCCAAAAAAATGGGAGCCGCTTAGGCCATACCATTGCGCCGAGCCAGCTCTAAGAACAACGCACTTTGGTCTAGATCGGCCCAACCATGTTCTGCGGCTTGGGCGTATAGCCCAGTCAGCAGACCAGTGACCGGGGCCTCAAAGCCCAGCTCTTGGGCGGTAGCGATGGCATTACGCATATCCTTGAGCTGCACACTGACCCGCCCCCGTGGCGCAAAGTCTTGCTCTACCATGCGCTGACCATGCAATTGGAGAATGCGGCTATCGGCAAAGCCACCGCTGATGGCCTCGCGCAC
>JAIESZ010000277.1 GCA_019745615.1 Burkholderiaceae bacterium | reverse complement strand
TCTTTGAGCGTGGCCGAGTCGATTTTGGAGACTTCTTGGTAAATTGCCAGCTTGACGGTGCCGTTTTCGTTGATTTGCGGGCGCACGCGCAGCATCAGGCCCACGTCTTTGCGCTCTACAGTGGTAAACGGATTGACAGTGCTGGTGCCGGTGGTGTTGGCATAAGAGCCGGTAACAAAGGGCACGTTGTTACCAATAACGATACGCGCCTCTTCGTTGTCCAGCGTCATCAAGTTAGGGGTAGAGAGCACATTGGCATCGCCACTGTTTTGCAGAAAATTGGCCAATGCCCCTAGGTAATACTGGCCGTTGGTGCGCGGTGCCAGCGCCAAGTTCAGGCCCTTGCCCAACGAGGACAGCACCCCAGCATCACTCTTGGCAATGCCTGCCGCCATACTCACAATGTTGGCCCCGGCATTGCTGGAATTGGTGCCAATCACACCCACGGTGCCATCGCCGCTTTTGCCCAGCACGCCCTGCCATTGGATGCCAAACTCGGCCATTTTGTTGGCAGCCACTTCCACGATCAGGCTTTCGACCAGCACTTGAGCGCGGCGGCCATCTAGCTGGTCGATCACGGTGCGCAACTGGCGATACAGCGGCTCAGGGGCCGTAATCACCAAAGAATTGGTACTGGGGTCGGCTTGGATAATCCCACCCGTAGAGGGCTGGTTGCTGTTGGCGCTGTTGCCAAGGCTGCCGCCGGTACTCAAGCCGCTGCCACTGAGGCCCGCATTGCCACCCATACTGGTATTTTGCACACCAGCGTTGCTGCCGCTACTGCCTGTGCTGGGGGTGGATGGACTGGCACCGCTGGTGCCCAAGGTGGCAGCGATAGCGGCGCGCAGGGTCACGGCCAGCTTGGTAGCGTCAGCGTTTTTCAGGTAAACGACGTGGATGTTGCCAGTGGCAGCACTACTACCGGGCAGGGCAGGCTGATCGAGCTTGGCGACCAGCGCCCGCACTTGGGCCACACGGGCAGGGTTGGCAGCGCGCAAAATCAAGGCATTGCTGCGCGGCTCAGGCAGCAGCGTGGTTTTGAACGCGGTGTCACTAACGCCGGGGGTGGCGTTGGTACCAGCACTGCCATTGCCCGAATCAATCAACCGAGCCACCAGCGGGGCCAGATCAGTAGCGACGGCATGGCGCAGCGGGATGATTTCGACATCGCTGGCGTTAGAGACATCCATTGCCGCAATGATTTTGGCCAAGCGTTGCAGGTTGTCGGCGTAGTCGGTAATGATGAGCGCGTTGCTGCCCGGATTAACGTTGATGGTGTTGTTCGGGCTAATCAGCGGGCGCAACACCGGCACGAGATTGTTGGCGCTCTCGTAGTTGAGGCGGAAAATTTGCGTGACGATTTGCCCGCCTGCCGGGGCCGAGCGCCCTTCACGCGCGACGCTCACGCTGCCGCCTTGCAACTTGGCATCGGCCTCCGGCACGATTTTGTACAAGCCCGCCGCTTCCACCACGGTAAAGCCCTGCAAACGCAGCGCGGCCAAAAACTGCTCAAAGGCCGCTGCCGGGCTGACCGGGCGTTCCGTCACCAAATTGATCTGCCCCTTCACCCGTGGATCGACCACCACATTGCGCCCAGTAATGGTGGCCAAAGTGCGGGCCACCGCCTCAATATCGGCACCGGCAAAGTTGAGCGTGACCGGCTCATTCGGGCGCACACTGGTACTGCTGGGGCTGAGGGTGTTTTGCGCATACAAGGGAACGCCAGAATGCAGCAGCAAGGCGCTGGCGAACAGGGCGTGAAGGGCTGTGCGCAGGGGAGTGGGGGTCAGGGGGGGGTACATACGACAGTATTTGGAATCAACCCAAGGTGATGAGGGCGCTGGCACCACGGCGGCGTCCCAGAAGGTTCAGGAGGTTGGACAGGGCGGCCTCACGGCCTGGGCTAGCGCTAGCCTGCCCGGTAAAGCGCAGACGCTGACCTACCCATTGGCCGGTGCCACTGAGTTGTAGCTCGCCTTGCAGGGTCTGGACGCTCAAACCCAGCACATCCCCGCCTTGCACGGTGATGCGGTAGCTGCCCAAAGGGTGCAGGGTAGACAAGCGCGAGGACAGGGCCAGCGCATCCAGCTGCAACTGCCCGTGCAGGCGCAGGCGTCCGGCGGCCCATTGGGCTTGCAAATTTTGGGTACTCAAGGCCAATTGGCCTTGCAGTTGTACCGTGTTCCAAGGCGTGCCTAGCCCGGCCAGCAGCGCAGCGGGCCATTGACTCGTGCCATCGGCCAGCACCACGCTCACGCCTTGGCGCTGCGGCTGTACCTGCACTGCCAGCGGTGCTGTAGTGCAACACGCGGCATGGATCTGGGCGTGCAATCCATCCCAAGAGGGCTGCATTTTCCAGCTCACACGCCCCGGCAGGCTGGCACGGTCTTGGCTGGCACCGCCGCCAGTCAAAACCAGTTGCGCCGAGCCATTCCAGACCGTGCCGCGTGGCTGGAGTAACTGCAAGCGTTGCTCGCTGATCTGGGCCAAGCCCCAACCCAGCCAATGGGCCGGGGCAAAGGCCAGCACGGCCACGCTGGTGCCCAGCAACACGCCAGACACCGCCCACCCCCAAGGGGTGCGGGACGCGGCGCTGGCTGGGCGGCGGGGGGAAGGGCGCGGGGTGGTCAACACGTTGTTAGCGTACAGGCAGCGCCAGCACGATAGTGCCATCCCAGCGCGGACTGCCCGTACCGGGGTTGCGCACCAGCCGGGCCTCTTGGGTGATGGCATGGGCGTTGGCACGCGCTTGGGCTAACCAAGGGGCCAACGCCGTGGCTGGTGTGCCTTGCAAAGTGAGCGTGGCCCGGTCGCCAGTGATGTTCAGGCGGGCGCTGCTGCCTAAGTGTTCGGCCACAGCGGCCTGTAGCGCACGGGCAGCGGCATCGGTGGGCAGGCGCGGGGCCTTTTGCAACTGTTGCGCCTCAGCTTGCAAGGCTTGCATGGCCTGCAATTGGCTATCAAGCTTGGCATGGCGGATTGGGGCGTGGCGCAGGGTATCCAAAGCCGGTGCCAGCGCTAGCCACCACAGCAGGGCCAATGCCACCAAGGCCGCTGCGGCACGCAGCAGTTGCCGCTCACGCGGGGCCAGCGCCTGCCAATGCGTGCGCCATGCTGAAAGAGAAGAAGATGCAGAACTCATGGGGTAGTCACAGCGCGCACCACCAAGGTGTCACCGTCGGTATCGAGGGTATGGCCGCTGGCGCGCAGCGCTTGTGTGGCTTGGGTTTGCTCGGCAGCACTGAGTGCCGGGCCTTGCAAGCGCAACTGGCCGGGGCTGTAGTCGATGCTGCGCGCTTGCCATTGGGGGGGCAGGGCGCTGGCGCTACTGGCCAACAGGGGTTCTAAATCGCGCGCAGACAAGCTGCCAGTGGCTTGGCGCAGCAGCGCCAGTTCGCGCTCCATTTGCACAGGGGCATCTACCACTACCTGCACCCGTGGGAAGGTTTGTGTCAGCACGGCCTGGACTTGGGTTTGTTGGGCGGCCAGTGCTTGGCGTTCTTGCCAAGCCCAAACGTTCAAACCCAGCAGATGCACCACCGCCAGCAACCCCAGCGCCCAGCGGGCAGCGCGCCATTGTGGTGCCCCAGACCAAGCCCCCAGCGCGGCGGCCAGCTTGCGCTGTAGGCGCAGGCTGCCGGTGCTGGCGAGATCAAACTGCGCCAGATTCCAGCCATTGCCCAAGGCGTGCAGCGCCCGTGCGCTGGCCGTTTGCAGAGGCACCGGCTGGCCCAGTAGCTGCTCGGCCAATGCGGCCACAGCAGGCTCGGCATAGATCATGGGGGCGATAGAGCCGTCTGCGGCGCTAGTGCGGGGCATCAGCGCGAGGGCTGAGGCAGACAGCGGCAGCCACAACACGCCTTGATCGGGGCCACAGCGCGGCAGCAGCAGTTGGGCGTCTTCGGGGGTGCCCAGCACTTGTAGGGGTGCCGGGGGGGCATCAGCGCTACTGGGCGCGCATTCTGGTACCACCCGCGCTGCCGGGATGCCCGCGTTTTCTAACGCTTGCAGGTGTGCGCGCAGCCAAGCCCGATCACACACCGCCACCCAAATGGCTGTGCCGCTGCGCGCTTGCGGCTCTAAAGCAAAGTGCAGTTGAGCCGGGTCGTCCAAGAGGCGCTCTTCGAGCAAGCCTTCTAGCACGGCGCGCAGGCGCGGCGAGGCCAAGCCCACCCCTTGGGGCAAAGAGACGCGCTGCCACGACAGCACTTGTGCGGGCACCAGCGCCACCGTTTCGCTGGTGGCCCGTCCGGGGCGCGGCAGCAAGGCCAAGGCAGCGCTGGCGTGGCTGCTGACGCTGTGGCCGTCGCTGCTGAGGGTGTAGCGGTATTCGGTGGCGGGCCCCGGCAGGGCCAGCGGCAGGTGGAGGATCAGGGTGCTCATGGGTGGGTCTGGCGGGCCATTGTAGGGGGCGGCAAGGCAGTACGTTCGCGCCACAGGGTACGTACCTCACGGCTTTGGCGGTAAACGATAGAGCGCTCTTGCACAGTCACGTTGCCCAAGCGCAAGCGACCATCCACTTGAAAATAACTGGAGCGCACATCGTGCAGGGCCTCTTTGATTTGCGCGTTCTCACCCAGCAAGGCACGGGCGTCTTCTAGGCTGCGCAAATGCTGGGTTTGGCGCGCTGCCAGCAGCCGGTTGGCCCCGGCTTGGTCTAACCCCTCAATACCGGCCAGCAGCACCTCGGCGCTGGCAGTGTTCAGGTTGATTTTGCTGCGCTGCGGTAGCAGCGTCATGTGTGGTGCCAGCAGGGCCAGCGTGGCCGGTGCCACGCCCCACCAGCCCAACTGGCCTAGCGTGGGTGGGCGCAGGGGGGCATCAGCGCTGTCAGGGTTGTTGGCTTGCAGCAGGGCTTGGGTCAGTTGCTCTAGTTCAGCCTTGGGCAAGCCCAAACGGGTAAACAGCCGCTCAAACTGTGCCCGCGCTTCGGGCTGTATGTTGGCACCATCGAGCAGGTTGCTCAGGTTCAGGCGGGCCTGCAAATCCAGTATTTGGCCGGACAAAAAAGCATCAGTGGTATCGGTGCTGGCATCATCAAGCTGCGAGACGTTCTTTTCTGCCGCCAAAAAGGTGGATAGCCGGGCTTCTTGCAGTGGCACGGCCCAAGGCTCGGCCAAGTGGTCAGCGCCGCCAGCGTTGTAGTCTTCAATCAGGATCAGGCGCGACCAGTCTAGCGCGCCGATCAGTATCCACGCCGATTGCACGCGAGCGCGTTCGGCGGTCTCGATCTCAATGCTGCGCCATTGCTGCCACAGGGCCGCAGCGGCAAAGGTAGCCACCAGCGTCACCGTGAGCATGGCTGCCAGCAGAGCCGCGCCACGTTGGCGGTAGCCAAAAAAGCCTTGGCCGCTCAATTTTTGCCTCCGCCTTGCAGGGGTTGCACCCAATCGCGGGTCATCAACCCGGTCAAGCCTTGGCCCGGTGGCAACTCCAGTTGCAGGCGAATGCCATCAGGAATGCTCACGCTGGCGCTGCCTGCACCTTCGGCAGGGCTGCCGCTGCTCGATAGCGGGTTGCTCCAAGCATCGCCCCGGTAATAAAACAATTGCCAGCCCGCCAGAGGCAGCAACACGGTCTCATGGGCGCGCTCGGCATCGCCGGGAGTGCGCGCCCACATCGCCGCTTGCTGCCAAACCTGTTGCCACTGCGCCCGTGTACGCACCGGGCCAGACTGCCAGCGCAACCATTGCTCGCTGCCCTGCACATTGCGCCGCGCCCACGCAACCACCAGCGCACCCTCATCGGGCGTGGCGTTGCTGCGGCGCGTCAGGCGCAGCACTTGCCCATCCCAGTCCAGCGGTGTGGTGTAGGGCAGGGTGACCAAGGCATCCAGATCGGTGCCCCACTGGGCCAAGGCCGTTTGCAACACCAGCAGTTGCTCGCTGCGTTCGCGGGTGTGTTGCTGCGTGCGTACCATGCCATCCAGCCCACGCCAGCTCATGATGGCCAACAACGCCATCATCGCCAAAGCCACCAGCAATTCGACCAGCGTAAAGCCCTGCGCCAGCGGGCGCTGGGGTAGTAGCGGTAAACGGGGGTGAGCACGCGTCATGGCTGTTTAGCGTCGGCCCACAATGGTGCTCAGGCGCAAGATGGGGCTGCTGCCATCGAGCACCAAGGCATCTACGCGCCGAAAGGTCGGGTTGGGTGTGGGCCGCACCGCTAGAGCCACGGTCAGGGTGCGCCCAGCTTGCTCACACGATGGGGTGCTGTCGCCAATGGCGGGCATTTGGCGCGCTAGCCGGATTTTGACCAGTTCATTTTCAGCGCACAACTGGGCCAGCAAAATATCAGACTGGCGCTGGGCATTGCGGATCAGTGCCGCGCTGGCCTGTAACCCGGCCATCAGCGCTACCGCCACAATCGCCAAGGCTACCAGCACTTCAACCAGCGTAAAACCGGCGGCCCTCGTGACCGGCGACGGTATGCAGCGCAGCCTCATGGCGTGGCCTGCACAGCAAACGGGCGCAGGCCATCGGTAACCACGCGCAGCGCCGTTTGCGGCTCATCGCGGTTCACCAGCGTCACGCCTTGGGCGGCAATCAAAGGCTCTGGCCCCAGTAGCAAG
>JAIESZ010000345.1 GCA_019745615.1 Burkholderiaceae bacterium | reverse complement strand
TCTTCGAGCAGATCGCGCAGATGCAACATCAAAAAGCCGCCATGTGCGCGCAGCAAGCTACCGGCATGGATGCAAGAAAAATCAGCCAGCAGCATGTCGTCTTGGGCTTGGTATTCAATGCTGCCAAACAGGGTACGCACCTGCGGGTTGTCTTCGATCAGCACCGGGGCGCTATCTAGCCCGGCGTTGTCTACCACCAGATTGACATGGCAATGCGTCAGCAGGTCTTCCAGATCGTCTTTGCGCTCTTCTTCGGCAGCCTCACTGCTAGGCTCGCTGCTGACAAACAACTCTAGCTGCTCCAGCACCTGTTTTTGCACTTGCGCCAGCCATTGCGTCAGGCGGGTAGGGGCGTCCTCTGGGGCCTCTGGATTGTCTGGGGCCTGTGTGGGTGCTTGCAGGCTAGTGCGCACAGTTTGCAAGGCCTGCTCGACCAAGGGCTGGGCCGTTTGGCGGCGCAGTTGCTCTAGGGCCTCATCGCGGGCGCGCTCCAACGGGCGCGTAGCATCGAGAAAACGGGTGATTTCTCCGCGCAGGCGTTGTTCGGCGGCATCCAATTCGGCGCGGCGCTCACGCGGCAGGGCGTGGGCTTCGTTTTCGGTCAACGGGTGGCCTTTGGCCCCCAGCAGGGTAAAAACCATGTGGCCGTTATCACGGCTGAGGCGAAAGTGCAGCGTTTCGGCCAAGGCATCGAGCGCAGCAAAGGCGGCATTTTCTTGCGTTTGGTAGTTTTTTTCGATGCGTTCGGCTTCGGCGCGAAAGTCGGCCCCTTCGAGCCGCTTAGGCAGTTCGGTTTGCAAGGTGCGGGTGCATTGCTCCATGCCTTGGCGCAGAAGGCGGCCTTGGCCTGCGGGCAGGCGCAGTGCATGGGGGTGCTCAGGCGTATCAAAGTCGTGCAAATAGCAAACATCGGGCGGCACCGGACGCTCCTTGGCCGCCGCCTGCATAGCTTGGCGCAGCAGCGAGGTGCGCCCGCTGCCCACTTCACCCAGCACAAACAGGTGGTAGTCTGGTTGCAGCAGTCCTAAGCCAAACTGCGCCGCTGCCTGTGCGCGCTCTTGGCCTATCCACGGCACGGGCAGCCCTTGCAGTTCTGCGGTGCTGGCAAAACCCAAGCTGGCAGGATCGATGGTCAGGCGCAGTTGGTCGGGGGCAAGGGTGGCAGCAGGCATGGAGCAGTATGGTCTTTTTGAGAAATAGTTAATCGGGGGCGTGGCAGGCACCTTCTGGCGCACCACCGGCCAGCGCATGGGCTTTGGCGCTGGCCTGTGCTATGCGGTCAGGCGCTTGCGTGGGCCAGCCCAACAAGTGTTGCTGGGCAATGCCTTGCAGCGCGGCAATCCAGCCGGGGCTGTCGTTCAAACAAGGGATGTAGTGGAACTCTTTGCCACCAGCGTGCAAAAAGGCTTCGCGTGCTTCTTGGTTGATTTCTTCCAACGTCTCTAGGCAGTCGCTGCTAAAGCCGGGGCAAATCACGTCCACCCGCTCCACACCCGACTGGGCCAATTGCACCAAAGTAGGCTCGGTATAGGGTTGCAGCCATTTGGCCTTGCCAAAGCGCGATTGGAAGGTGACTTGGTAGTCGTCCTTCTGCAAGCCCATGCGCTGGGCCAGCAGGCGCGCCGTCTTGTGGCTTTCGCAGTGGTATGGGTCGCCCAGATGCAGGGTGCGCTCAGGCACGCCATGAAAGCTCATTACCAGCTTATCCGGCGGGCCGTGACGCTTCCAGTGGTTTTTGAGGCTGGCAGCCAGCGCGTCGATATAACCTGCATCATCGTGGTAGTGGTTCACAAAGCGCAACTCTGGGATGTGGCGCGTGCGCGCTGCCCAAGCGTAAACCGCATCACACACACTGGCCGTGGTCGGGCCAGAATACTGCGGGTACAGCGGCAAAATCAGGATGCGCGTGGCCCCTTCCGCCTTCAGGGTATCGAGCTGGCTGGCAATCGATGGGTTGCCGTAGCGCATGGCATGGCGCACCAACACATGGTGCCCGGCGTCTTCTAGGGCATCGTGCAGCAGGGCGGCCTGCTTGGCTGTCCAAACGGCCAGCGGCGAGCCTTCCGGCGTCCAAACGCTGGCATATTTGGCCGCTGATTTGCGTGGTCGGGTGCGCAAAATAATGCCGTGCAAAATCAGCCACCACAGCGGCTTAGGGATTTCTACCACCCGCTGATCCGACAAAAATTGCCCCAAATAGCGGCGCAGCGCCGATGGCGTGGGCGCATCGGGGGTGCCCAAATTGCACAGCAAAATGCCGGTGCGGGGGGCTTGTCCGTGGGTGTAGGCGGGTTCAGGATAAAAAGGCATCGGCATCAATCAAAAGAGCGCACAAGGCGCACGGCCAAGGGCGTGGTTTTGGGCAGATCGCCGGTGGCCTCCCCCGTTTGCGGGTTGAACGCCCAACCCAACAAAGGCGACAGGGTACTGCCACCTTCGCCAGTGCGGCCTTGGGAAATGTTGGCATAGTCGTACTGATTGCCAGTACTGTGCTGGATAGAAGGCGTAGACGTCCAGTGCAGATCGGTGGGTGCTTGCGGAAACAACCCCGGATGCAGCCCCGGTGGCTTGCTGTATTTATCCACCAAATGGCGCAATTCAGATACCCGTGGCAACCGCCAGCGCACTCCCGGCGATGGGCTGCGGGCCGCCGCCAGCTCTACGGCATCCGCATACTCAAACAACATGCGAAAGCCAATGCAAGTGCTGCCCGTCCAGCGCATCCCCTCCACACAGCGCGGCCAAATCAGCCTGCTGCGCAGATCGAGCACATAGTCGCCATCGGCAGAAACCACCAAATGCGGCGGCACCGGCGGCAGGGCAGGCGTAGCACTGGGGGAGGCCGGTATGGGGGTGATGGTCACAGCCACCCCTGCCGGTGCGCTCTGTGCCGCCCCTTTGGTGGGAGCCGCACCCAGCACCAAGCAAGCCACGGCACACAGGGCAGAAGAAAAAAGCGTGGAGTGCAGCATAGTAGGGGCCATCAGTGCCTTTAGTGCGCCTTGTGGTGCTGTTGTTCCCAACGCGACTTGCAAGCCACGCAGTGCTGCGTTTGTGGCTCAATTTTCAGGCGCTCAAATGGGATATGGCAACCACATTCAGCGCACAGACCATAGCTGCCGTCTTCAATGGTTTTGAGGGCGTGGTCAATGCGCTGGATGTCAGCCGTTTCAATGTCAGTCAGTACCTGCTCTACTTCGCGGGCCACATTGCGCTGCACCACCCCCCCTTCATCGGCAGAGGGTGGGGTCAAGTTTTCACGTTTTTGCGCAATTTGCGCCAGTAATTCGCTGCGATGGGCCAGCAGCAGGGCTTTGAGTTCATCGCGTTGCGCGGCGGTCAGTGCTTGGGGCATGTGGTTCTCCTGTAGGGAAAGGGTCAAAAAAGATGGGCCTGCGGCCACCTGTCCAGAATACCCGTTTCCGTCCCCCATGCCGGACAAATGCAGCAACAATTGGGGTTTCTGGCGCAAGCGCGTGCATTGTGACGGTTTGCTGGATATGGTTGCACCCTCTCCCTGTGCTAGTGAAGTGCCCTCAAGAGAAGATCGCAGCCCTACCAGCAGAACATCACAAAATATCTCCAGATGAATCAATGATTGTAGAATATATGTTAAATCATGATTTATTTTAATAAAAACCCAATTCATAAAAATGGTTGACAAGTATTCAACTTACAAAAATATAAAAATCAAGACAAAGCTGATTGCATTAGTATTTCTCATACTAATAGGGAGCTTTGGCCTACAAGGCTACATCTATACGCAGCAAGTGAGGCGCGACATGGAGGCCATTGTGTCTGCACAGCAGTTTGCCGTGGCATCTTATATGGCAGATGACATTGAAAGCAAAATTCGTCTACGGATCGATTTTCTGACTGCTGCAGCCAATAACGTGACACCATCACTACTCAACAACCCAGACAAAGCAAGAAGTTACCTGCAAAGCAATAATATATTGCAGACCCTATTCAAAGGGGGCGTTATTCTTATTTCCGCTGATGGCATGGGGATTGCAGATTACCCCATTATTTCTGGCAGACAAGGTCATCAATTCAATGATCTTGAATATTTTATTGAGACCATGAATACGGGTCAGACATCCATAGGGAAGCCCCGCGTTGGAAATTTCAGCAAAAAACCTGTGGTTGCCATCACCGCCCCTATCAAAAATAATTCCGGCGATGTGATTGGCATGTTGGTTGGAATTTCTTCATTATCTGACCCCATGCTGTTTGGTCAGATAGAGAATGCCGCTTTTGGCAAATCTGGGTATATAGCTATCGATGTGCCAAAATACGGCATCATTGCCACCTCTAGCGACAAATCACGCATTCTTGATAAAATGGCAAAACCCGGCGTTAATAAAATGCTGGACAAGTTTGTCGCTGGCTATGAAGGTTCTGGCATTGCTGTCAACTCCAAGGGCATCGAGACATTAACCTCGGCTAAAAGAATTCCATCGACTGGCTGGATTGTGCAAATTGTTCTTCCCACCAAAGAAGCCTTTATTCCTGCGCAAACCATGCAGTGGCGGGCCTACCAAATCTCTGGTGGCCTGTCTGTATTGGCGATACTCTTAGCATGGTTTTTCTTACGGCGTGTACTGCGTCCGTTACATGTAGCCACCACCGAAATTCACCAGATGATCTCTGGCAAAGGAACACTCCATGCTCTGCCAGTATCTGGTCAAGATGAAGTTGGCATCTTTCTGAGTAGTTTCAATAGGTTGGTCGAGCAGCGCAACGAAGTAGAACAAGCCTTGGCCGAGAGCGAAGAAACCCTTAGTTCCATTATTGAAACAGAACCAGAATGCGTCAAAATTCTGGCGCTCGACGGCACACTATTGCGGATGAACCGTGCTGGGCTAAATATGATTCAGGCAGATACTGAAGAACAGGTGATCGGCATGAAGGTGGTGCAACTGCTGCTACCAGAACACCAAGATGCTTTCAATGCCCTGAACGCCAAAACCAGCCAAGGAGGCTCTGGATCACTGGAGTTTGAGATCATTGGGTTAAAAGGTGCACACTGCTGGCTTGATACACATTCTGTACCCATGCACAATGCCCGTGGCGACATTACTGGCTTGCTCAGTGTCACCCGTGATATTACCGAAAAGAAACGACTAGAGCTTCAACTCAAGCGCTACGAGGCCATCGTTCAGTTTTCAGAAGATGCAATTATTAGCAAAAGGCTGGATGGCGTGGTCATTAGTTGGAATCCAGGGGCAGAATCCATTTTTGGCTACACCGCTGAAGAAATGATTGGAAAAACCAATGCTATTCTTCTTCCAGAAAATTACCAACATGAAGAAACGGAGATTCTGCAAAAAATTAAAAATGGCGGCATCGTCAAATCTTTGGAGACCATCCGACTGCGCAAAGATGGCACACTGATTAATATCAGTGTCACGATTTCTCCAATTTTGGATAACCACGGAAATGTGGTCGGCATCTCCGAAATCGCACGCGATATTACCGAGAAAAAACGGGCTGAACACGAGCTAGAACGCTTGGCACAAACCGATATGCTCACGGGCTTGGCCAATCGACGCCATTTTATGACACTGGCCGAACAGGAGCTGGCGCGGGCCGTGCGCTACGGTGGCAAATTGTCGGTACTGATGATCGATATTGACCATTTCAAAAATGTCAATGACACCTATGGTCACCATGCAGGCGATCTGGTTATTCAGAAGCTGGGAGAATTGTGCCAACAAACCTTGCGCAAGGATATTGACGTAGCAGGGCGTATTGGTGGCGAGGAATTTGCTGTTATTTTGCCCGAAACCGATAGTCAGCAGGCCGTGGATGCCGCAGAACGTTTGCGCGACGCGATTGCCCGCACCGAAGTACCTTGGGAGCAGGGTGGCCCGCTCCACTTTACGGTGTCGGTAGGGGTGGCCAGTCTGGCCGTGCAAAAAACCAACCTCGATACCTTGTTGGCCTACGCAGACCAGTCTCTCTATGAGGCCAAAGCGGGTGGCCGTAATCGGGTCTGCGAGCATGCCACCCTCTCGTGATGGGCAACACTGGGGCTACCAGCCACAGGCGCAGGACAATACGGTTCTTACTTTTTGGAGATTTTTTGCGATGCTGTTGTTTCCCCTGTTGGCGCTGCGGTGGTGGCAGCCATGATTTTCGGCTTGACTGAAGAGCAAATTGCCGACTTTTTCCTCACCTATGGTGTCGGTGCTTTTATCGTACTGATGCTTTTTATCATTGGGCAACTGGCTTGGGAGTCCAAAGCGGGCAAGTTTGGCACCATGATCATGTTCATCGGCCTGGGCCTGGGTATTTTGGGCTTTGTGGCCAAAATGGTATTGCAGTCGGTGCTCAAGTTATAGCGCCAACTGGTCAAGCACACCCAAGCCCGCAGCGGTGCCACTGCGCACCGCCCCCTCCAGCGTGGCGGGATAAGGCCCGGCAATGTAATCGCCACAAGCCCACAGGCCATTGGCAATCTGGCGCGCTGGGCGTTGCAGCCCTGGGGTGCAGGCAAAGGTGGCACGCTTTTCAAT
>JAIESZ010000081.1 GCA_019745615.1 Burkholderiaceae bacterium | reverse complement strand
TGGTAGACACGCTATCTTGAGGGGGTAGTGGCGAAAGCTGTGCGAGTTCGAGTCTCGCCGACGGCACCAAACAAAACAAACCTGTTGTCATGCCTCTTTTCTGGCATGGCATCCACGGTTCAAGCGGTGAGCGCATCCAGAAGATGAACCTCGATCAATATCTCCCCGTTCTTCTGTTTATCTTGGTGGGCGTAGCGGTTGGCGTTATTCCGCTGGCCTTGGGCTATATCCTCGGCCCTAATCGGCCTGACGTTCAAAAAAATTCCCCTTACGAATGCGGTTTCGAGGCTTTTGAAGACGCTCGAATGAAGTTTGACGTGCGCTACTACTTAGTGGCCATTCTCTTCATCCTGTTCGATCTAGAAATTGCCTTCCTGATTCCTTGGGCTGCATCCTTGCATGATGTGGGTGTGACAGGTTTTGTCGCTGTTCTCATCTTTTTGGCAGTTCTGGTGGTGGGGTTTGCCTACGAGTGGAAAAAAGGCGCCCTAGACTGGGAATGAGTCGTTCGCACAAGGATAGATGCCATGATTGAAGGTGTAATGAAAGAAGGCTTTGTCACCACGAGTTACGACTCGGTGATCAATTGGGCCAAGACCGGTTCTCTCTGGCCTATGACCTTTGGTCTGGCCTGTTGTGCGGTAGAAATGATGCACGCTGCTGCCGCACGTTACGATATTGGTCGTTTTGGTGCTGAAGTATTCCGCGCTAGTCCGCGCCAGTCTGATCTGATGATCGTTGCTGGTACCTTGTGCAATAAAATGGCACCTGCTCTGCGCAAGGTCTATGACCAAATGTCTGAGCCACGTTGGGTATTGTCTATGGGCTCTTGTGCTAATGGTGGTGGTTATTATCACTATAGCTACTCGGTAGTGCGCGGTTGCGATCGTATCGTTCCAGTAGATGTCTATGTGCCTGGGTGTCCTCCGACAGCTGAGGCCCTGATTTACGGCATCATTCAGTTGCAGCAAAAAATTCGCCGCACCAATACGATTGCGCGGGCTTGAAAGGGTGTCATGACTGTGCTTGCTGTGAGTCCCGAAAGAATCAAAGAAGCCGTGAGTGCTGCCTTGGGTGCCAAAGTGCGCCAAATTCAGGTAGCATTAGGTGAAGTCACGGTGCAGGTTGATGCCGCTGTGTATCTCGAAGCGATGCAATTGCTGCGCACCGCGCCTGGTTGCAAATTTGAGCAACTGATAGATTTGTGTGCCGTAGATTATTCTACCTACCAAGATCGCGTTTGGGAGGGGCCGCGTTATGCCGTGGTGTCTCATCTGTTGTCTGTGAGTCTGAATCAGCGTTTGCGCGTCAAAGTGTTCTGTCCAGATGATGACTTACCAGTAGTCTCTTCGCTCACATCGATGTGGGAAGGTGCGGGCTGGTTTGAGCGTGAGGCTTTCGATTTGTTCGGTGTGTTGTTTGATGGTCATACCGATTTGCGTCGTATTTTGACCGATTATGGTTTTGTCGGTCACCCGTTCCGCAAAGACTTTCCGCTCTCTGGTCATGTTGAAATGCGTTATGACAACGATCAACGTCGTGTGATTTACGAGCCTGTCAGCGTCGAACCGCGTGAAATCACGCCCCGTATCATTCGTGAAGATAAATATGGAGGCCTGCACTGAGGCGCTTCAAGCCTTCTTTGCTCCATCATGGCTGAAATTAAAAACTATTCCCTAAACTTTGGTCCCCAGCATCCGGCCGCACACGGTGTGTTGCGTTTGGTGTTGGAGCTTGACGGCGAAGTCGTGCAACGTGCCGATCCACACATCGGCCTGCTGCACCGTGGTACTGAAAAACTTGCAGAACATAAAACATTCATCCAGTCCTTGCCTTATATGGATCGACTGGACTATGTTTCTATGATGTGCAACGAGCATGCTTACTGCTTAGCGATTGAAAAGCTCTTGGGCATCGAAGTGCCTTTGCGTGCTCAGTACATCCGTGTGATGTTTTCTGAAATCACCCGGCTCTTGAACCATCTGATGTGGTTGGGTTCGCACGGTAACGACTGCGGTAGTTCGACTATCCTGATCTACACTTTCCGTGAGCGAGAAGATTTGTTCGATATGTACGAGGCGGTTTCTGGCGCTCGTATGCACGCAGCTTATTTCCGTCCTGGTGGTGTCTATCGCGATCTGCCCGATAGCATGCCACAGTACAAACCAAACAAGCTCCGCAATGCTAAGGCGCTGCAAGAGCAAAATCAACAGCGCCAAGGTTCCCTGCTCGATTTTATTGATGACTTTACACAGCGCTTTCCAGCTTGTGTGGATGAGTACGAAGTTCTGCTCACAGACAACCGTATTTGGAAACAACGTACCGTCGGTATTGGTGTCGTAGAGCCTGAGCGTGCTATCAATTTGGGTATGACTGGCCCAATGTTACGTGGCTCCGGTATCGCTTGGGATTTGCGCAAAAAGCAGCCTTACGATGCCTATGATCGTGTAGATTTTGATATTCCAGTGGGCGTCACTGGGGATTGCTATGATCGTTATTTGGTGCGTGTGCAGGAAATGCGCCAATCCAACCGTATCATCAAGCAGTGCGTAGATTGGTTGCGTGCCAATCCGGGGCCGGTCATTACTGACAACCACAAGGTTGCTCCACCTAGCCGTGAATCCATGAAATCCAACATGGAAGAATTGATTCACCACTTTAAGCTCTTTACCGAAGGCTTCCATGTACCGGAAGGCGAGGCTTATGCAGCAGTGGAGCATCCTAAGGGAGAGTTTGGCACCTATCTGATCAGTGATGGTGCCAACAAGCCTTACCGCTTAAAAATTCGCGCCCCCGGTTTTGTCCATCTGTCCACGTTAGATGAAATGTCCCGTGGTCACATGTTGGCTGACGTGGTGGCCATCATTGGGACTATGGATATCGTGTTCGGAGAGATTGACCGATGATTTCTGAAGCGACAAAAGCACGCTTTGCGCGTGAAGTGGCTAAATATCCAGCTGAGCAAAAGCAGTCGGCTGTGATGGCTTGTCTATCCATTGTGCAGCAAGAGCAGGGTTATGTCAGCGAGGCCAGCGAGGCCGTCATTGCCGAATACCTTGGCATGCCACAGATTGCGGTGCATGAAGTCACCACTTTCTACAACATGTACAACCAGCAGCCAGTAGGTAAGTTCAAGTTGGCGGTCTGTACCAATCTCCCCTGCTTGCTGCGTGATGGTGGCAAGGCATTGGAGCATCTGGAGCAGAAACTGGGGGTTTCTATGGGTGAAACCACCAAAGATGGGTTGTTTACCTTGCAACAGTGCGAGTGCTTGGGTGCCTGTGCTGATGCCCCTGTGATGCTCGTCAATGACCGCAATATGTGCAGTTTCATGGATGATGACAAGCTAGACCAGTTGGTGGACAGCTTGCGTGCCGTGGAGGGTAAGCAATGACTACCGCTGCCCAAATTTTGAATCAATTTCAGGCTACTGGGGTAGAAACCTGTTTCCATGATCGCCACATCGAACCACAAATTTATGCCGGTTTGAATGGCTCGAACTGGAGCATTAAAGACTATGAGGCCCGTGGTGGCTATCAGGCCCTGCGCAAAGTATTGGGCCAAGATGGTGCCGAAGCGCTTACCCAAGATCAAGTGATTGCCACGGTCAAGGAGTCTGGACTGCGTGGTCGTGGGGGTGCTGGCTTTCCTACCGGCCTGAAGTGGAGTTTCATGCCGCGTCAGTTTCCTGGGCAAAAACACCTTGTCTGTAATTCAGATGAAGGTGAGCCTGGAACTTGTAAAGACCGTGACATCTTGATGTTCAACCCCCACATCGTTATTGAAGGCATGATTATTGCTGCCTATGCGATGGGCATTAGCGTGGGTTATAACTACATCCACGGCGAGATTTTTCAGGTTTACGAGCGTTTTGAAGCTGCCCTAGAAGAAGCGCGTGCAGCAGGATATCTAGGTAATAACATTCTGGGTAGCTCTTTTAGCTTCCAGCTCCATGCCCACCACGGTTTCGGTGCCTACATCTGTGGCGAAGAAACGGCGTTGATTGAGTCTATCGAAGGCAAGAAGGGCCAACCGCGCTTCAAGCCGCCTTTCCCAGCCAGTTTTGGTCTGTACGGCAAGCCCACGACTATCAACAACACTGAAACCTTTGCTGCTGTGCCGTGGATTATCCGCAATGGTGGCCCGGCCTATTTGGCATGTGGCAAGCCTAACAACGGTGGCACCAAGATTTTTTCGGTCAGTGGTGACGTGCAGCGTCCGGGCAATTATGAAGTGCCTATGGGTACGCCGTTTGCCAAATTGCTGGAACTGGCCGGTGGTATGCGCCCAGGCCGTCAACTGAAGGCGGTCATTCCTGGCGGATCTTCTTCACCTGTGCTGCCCGCTTCCATCATCATGGAATGCACACTCGATTATGATTCCATCGCCAAGGCTGGTTCGATGCTGGGTTCTGGTGCAGTGATCGTCATGGATGACAGCCGTTGTATGGTCGAGTCGCTCAAGCGCCTGTCTTACTTCTATATGCACGAATCCTGCGGCCAATGCACACCCTGCCGTGAAGGGACTGGCTGGTTGTGGCGCTTGGTAGATCGCATCCACCGTGGTGATGGTCGTCCCCAAGATATGGAGGTTCTCGATTCTGTGGCCACCAGTATCATGGGGCGCACTATTTGCGCTTTGGGTGATGCTGCTGCCATGCCTGTGCGTGCGATGATCAAACACTTCCGCCCAGAGTTTGAGGCATTTATCCAGAAGAAAAACCCGCAGGCTGTAGCTTCTGCCTGATCGCGAGAAAAGCATATGGTTGAAATTGAACTGGATGGTCAGAAAGTGGAAGTCGCCCCAGGCTGCATGGTTATGCATGCAGCCGAAAAGGCTGGGACGTTTATCCCCCATTTCTGCTACCACAAAAAGCTCTCTATTGCTGCCAATTGCCGGATGTGCTTGGTAGAGGTGGAGAAGGCTCCCAAGCCGATGCCCGCCTGTGCTACCCCGGTAACGCAGGGGATGGTGGTGCGCACCAACAGTGAAAAGGCCATTCAGGCGCAGAAATCTGTCATGGAGTTTCTGCTCATCAACCATCCGCTGGATTGCCCTATTTGCGACCAAGGTGGCGAGTGCCAATTGCAAGATATGGCAGTGGGCTATGGAGGCACCACTTCCCGCTATGAAGAAGAAAAGCGCGTAGTTTTGCACAAGGAAGTTGGTCCACTCATCTCTATGGAAGAGATGAGCCGCTGCATCCATTGCACCCGTTGTGTCCGCTTTGGTCAAGAAGTCGCCGGAGTGATGGAGCTGGGGATGATTCACCGGGGTGAGCATTCCGAGATCACCACCGTGACGGGTGAGACTATCGATTCTGAGCTCTCTGGCAACATGATCGACCTGTGCCCAGTCGGTGCTTTGACCAGCAAACCTTTCCGCTACAGCGCCCGTACTTGGGAGCTGTCGCGTCGCAAGTCGGTCAGTCCGCATGATTCCACTGGTGCCAATTTGGTGGTGCAGGTCAAGAATCACAAGGTCATGCGCGTTCTGCCCTTCGAAAACGAAGAGGTCAATGAATGCTGGATTGCTGACCGTGATCGTTTTTCCTACGAGTCACTGAATAGTGACCAGCGCCTGACTGCTCCGATGATCAAGCAGGGTGGCGCATGGAAAGAAGTTGATTGGCAAACGGCGCTCGAATATGTGGCCAATGGCCTGAAAAATATCAAGTCTGAGCACGGTGCCAATGCCGTTGGTGCTTTGGTCAGTCCACACAGCACACTAGAAGAGATTTATCTTGCCAAGGAATTGCTGCGCGGTTTGGGCAGCAGCAGCATTGATTATCGTTTGCGCCACGCCGATTTTTCTGCCCCTGAAGGTGTGCGTTGGTTGGGGCGCTCTATTGCTTCACTCTCTACACTACAGTCGGTGTTGGTAGTAGCGTCAAACCTGCGCAAAGACCACCCATTGTTTGCCCAACGTATCCGTCAAGCGGCTCGTAAGGGTTGTACGGTTACAGCCATTGACGCCGTGGTGCGCGATTGGGCGCTGCCCGTTGCTCAAACGCTGGTGGCAGCATCTCAAGACTGGTTCCAAGCCCTGTCTGATGTGGCTGCTGCTGTGGCACAACAAAAAGGGGTAGATGCACCCAACGCCCAAGGTAAAGCTAACGCAGTGGCATCATCCATCGCGGCAGCGCTGCTGGTGGGTGAACACAAAGCCGTTTTGTTGGGCAATGCTGCTGCGCACCATGTCCAAGCCGCTACCTTACTGGCACTGGCTAACTGGATCGGCGAGCAGACTGGTGCCACTGTCGGTTATTTGACCGAGGCCGCTAATACGGTAGGTGCCCAGTGGATGAAGGCCGTGCCCGGTGAAGCTGGTTTGAATGCAGCACAAATGTTAGAGGGTCGTGCCAAGGCGTTGCTGTTGCTTCAAACAGAACCTGTCTTTGACAGTGCCGCCGGTAGCAAAGCTGCATCTGCTTTGGCCGGGGTGGATATGGTCGTTACCCTAAGCTCCTTCAAGACGAATATGGAGTTTAGCGACGTGCTGTTGCCGGTTGCGCCGTTTA
>JAIESZ010000149.1 GCA_019745615.1 Burkholderiaceae bacterium | reverse complement strand
CCACCAGTTGCGCCCCGGCGATGTGCTCATGGCCTGTAGCGATGGTGTTTGGCATTACTTTTCCGCCACAGAAATGGCCACGGTGGTCGAATCGCTCACGCCGCGCGAAGCCACCGAGTTTCTGATCGAAAAGGCGCGGATGCGCGGGCGCGGCGGCGGTGACAACCTGTCTTTGGTCATCGTCAAAATTGAGGTGCTAGATGTAGAAAAGAAGCCCCTGCGCTCTGGGCCAAAACCAGCGCCCTGACACATGGGGGGAGATAATCAAGGGTTTATCCTGAGGTTCTTGCCATGACAACTCCTTCCCTCCCCACCCAAGACGAACTCAAAACCCTGGTGGGCCAAGCTGCGCTGCGCTACGTCACCCCCGGCGACATTGTGGGCGTGGGCACTGGCTCCACCGTGAACAAGTTTATCGACGCGCTAGCCACCATCAAAGACCAAGTGCGCGCTGCGGTGTCTAGCTCGGTAGCCAGCACGGAGCGGCTGCGCGCCATTGGCATCCCGGTGCTCGATGCCAATGAAGTGGAACAATTGTCAGTGTATGTAGACGGTGCCGACGAGATCGACGGCCACGGCTACATGGTTAAAGGTGGCGGTGCCGCCCTGACCCGCGAAAAAATTGTTGCAGCCTTGGCACAACGCTTTGTCTGCATTGCTGATGCCTCTAAGTTGGTACCTGCTTTGGGGCAGTTTCCGTTGCCGGTAGAAGTCATCCCGATGGCAGCGCAGCAGATTGCTCGCCGGTTTACCACCCTAGGAGGTCAGGCTACCCTGCGCCTCAAAGATGGGCAACCACTGGTGACCGACAACGGCCAGCACATTTTGGACGTGCGTGGCCTGCAAATCACCGATCCGCTGGGCTGGGAGTCGGCCATCAATCAATGGCCCGGCGTGGTGACGGTGGGCATTTTTGCCCACCAAAAGGCTTCCGTTTGCCTGCTGGGCACCACCCAAGGCGTGGAAACCATCACCTACTAAGGTGTGACTAAGGTGCTGCACTGCGGCTGGCTTGCTGGGCCAATTGCTCTAGCACCCACCCAGCAGCACACTGACCAAAGGTAGCCGTCACCGCCACCACGGAGCCATAACCGTGGCAATTGAGGCTGCCATCGCCCGCAATGGCGCAAGAGGCATCCGGCGGGGCTACCGCCTCGCGGCTAAACACACAAGGCACGCCGATTTTTTTGCCTTCGCGCGGTGCGCCATGCTGCTTGCGCAGGCGGTAGCGCAACTGCGCCAGCAGCGGGTCGTGGGTGGTGTGGGCCAAGTCGTCAATATCCACCTTGTGGGCATGGCGCTTGCCACCGGCTGCGCCCACGCTGATGAACAAGCGCCGCTGCTGCCGTGCCCAAGCGGCCATCGCCGTTTTGGCATGGATTTGGTCGCAGGCATCAATCACCGCATCCACCCCCGGTGGCAAGATGGCAGGCCAGTTGCCCGGCTCGACAAAATCCTCAATGCAATGCACGAGGCCATCGGGGTTGATATGGGCGATACGCTCGCGCATGGCCTGCACCTTGGCTTGGCCCACTGTGGTGTCCAAAGCGTGGATTTGCCGGTTGAGGTTGGATTCGGCCACATGGTCAAGATCGATCAGCGTGAGCTGCCCCACGCCACTGCGCGCCAACGCCTCAGCAGCCCAAGAGCCAACACCGCCAATGCCGACCACAGCCACATGGGCAGCGCGAATCTGCGCCGCCCCAGCCCGACCATAAAGCCGCTCCAGCCCACCAAAACGGCGTTGCTGGAGGGCTTGGCGCTCGGCCTCGGTGTTGATATCCAGTGCTGGCTGCATCACTTCATTTGCGCCAGCCGCTCTTTGGCGGTGCTGGCAGCTTCGGACTTGGGGTAGGCCACAAGCAGGTCTTCGAGCGTTTTGCGCGCGCCACGGGTTTCTTTAAGCTCCATCTGGCAGTTGGCAATCGACAAGGCAGCCTCTGGAGCACGGGCATGGGTGGGCGCAGCCGCTAACAGGGCCTTGAACTGGGCAATGGCTTCCTTGTAGTTGCGCGTGGCATATTGGGCATTGCCCAGCCAAAAGCGCGCCGAAGGCCCATAGCCGCTGCGCGGATACTGCTTTAAGAACCCGGTAAACGCCGTTTGCGCATCGGCAAACTTGCCACTGCGAAACCCAGCCAATGCCGCCTCAAAAGCGGTTTTCTCGGCCGGATCGACCATAAACTCTTGGCCATCCACCGTGACTTTGACCGGCTCAAATTGGCGCAGACGGGCATCCACACCCACGGCAATATCGCGCTGTTGGCGTTGCAGCTCGGCCACTTCGCGCAGCAACTGCTCGTTTTGGCCGCGCAGCTTGGCGGTTTCGGTGCGCAGGGCGTCAATTTGGTTTTGCAAATCAAGCAAACTGCGGCGAACTTGAGAGCCATCGTCGCCGGTGCGGCGCACATCGTCGCTGGTGCGTTGGCTAGCTTGTTGCAGCGTTTCGACGCGCTGGCGCAACTCCAAAATGGCGCGGCGTGCTTCGTCGTCTTCAAACAGCGCCGCTTGGGCTGCGGGCAGGCAAGCGCCCGACAACACCAGCACCAGCGCGGGCAGTGCCGCTGCCGCCAAGCGGCGGGGCAGGGTGGTAAGGCTTGGCATCAGCGGTAAGACAGTTCAGCGCGGCGGTTTTGCGCGTGCGCGTCTTCGTTGTGACCCATTGCAGCAGGCTTTTCTTTGCCAAAGCTCACGGCCTCCATTTGGGTGTCGGGCACGCCCAGCAAACCCAAGGCGCGGCGCACGGCCTCAGCCCGCTTTTGGCCCAAGGCGAGGTTGTATTCGCGGCCACCACGCTCATCGGTGTGGCCTTCAATCATCACCGTGCGGCCTTGGCCAGACTTGATAAAACCGGCATGGGACTCAATCAGCGACTGAGAATCAGGCTTGATGGCATAGCTATCGTAATCAAAGTAGACCAAACGGCTGATACCTACAGGCCCGGCACCATTGGCACCCGACTGCGATAGATTAACCCCGGCCACGCCGCTCAGGCCCGCGCTGCCCGATTGCGCACCATTGATGCCCAAATTTTGCGTGGGGATGGCCGTGGCAGTACCATCTTCAATCGGAGCCTTGCCTTCCAGATCAACGCCCGAACTGCAACCGGCCACCAACATGGCAGCGGCCAGCGCCAAAGAAAAACGCTTCAACATAAAAACTCCTGCAACTTGAGACATAAAAAACGGTAAAAATTTATTGCTTTTGGAATGGCCCCCAGTCAGGTTCGCGGATATCACCGCCCTGACCGGCCAGACGTGCCTTGATCTTCCCGTCCAAGGTCGTGGTCATGAGGGCTTCGCGGCCTTGCTGCTGGGTAGCGTAAACAATCAAGCGGCTGTTGGGGGCAAAACTGGGGTTTTCGTCGGCGCTGGTATCGGTAATGGCGGTCACATTGCCACTGGCCAGTTCCATCACATGCAGCTTGAAGGCCCCGCCCACACGCGAGACATAGGCCAACCAGCGGCCATCGGGGCTAACGCTGGGCGAGATGTTGTAGTTGCCGGTAAAAGTGATGCGCTCGGCGCTGCCGCCGGAAGCTGCAACGCGGTAAATCTGCGGCGCGCCGCCACGGTCACTGACAAAGTAGATGCTGCGGCCATCAGAGGAGTACACCGGCTCGGTATCAATACCAGCACTTTGCATCAGGCGGCGGGCCTCGCCACCGTTGGCATCAATGGTGTAAAGCTGCGAGTTGCCATCGCGGCTAAGGGTGACGGCCAAGCTGCGGCCATCGGGCGACCACGCTGGGGCGCTGTTAGAACCCCGGAAATTGGCAATCAGGCGGCGACGACCCGTGGCAATGTCATGCACATACACCACCGGCTTGCGCGACTCAAACGACACATAGGCCAGTTGCATCCCGGAGGGCGACCACGCCGGAGAGATGATAGGCTCAGGGCTAGACAGCGCGGCTTGGGAGTTTTCGCCATCGGCATCGGCCACCCACAGGCTGTAGCGCGCACCGGCCTTGGTCACATACGCCAAGCGGGTAGAAAAAATACCCGGCTGGCCGGTCAGTTTTTCGTAAATAAAGTCGGCTACCCGGTGCGCGGCCAAGCGCAAATCAGTAGTCACCACAGCGTAGCTTTGGCCGCCCAAATCTTGGCCACGTACCACGTCCCAGAGGCGAAAGCGCACCTCAAAACGGCCATCGGCCAAGCGCGTAACGCTGCCCGTGGCCAAGGCATCCGCCGATTTTTGCCGCCACGGGGCTAAATCGGGGCGCACGCTCTCGTCCAGCACCGCGCCACTGGCATCAATGGCACGAAACTGGCCGCTACGCTCCAAATCGGCCTGCACGATGGCGGCAATCTTTTGCGGCGATTGGCTCTCACCCCGGAACGGGGCAATAGCCACCGGCAACTGGGTCAGGCCCACGCCAGAGACTTCGACCCGAAACTGGGCCAGTGCGGGCAAAGCCGAAGAAGCCAGCGCCGCAGTCAAGGCATGGCGACGGGACAGGCGCGGCAGCGCCGCAACCGGAAAGGAGGAAGGGTTCGGGTGGTGGGTCATAAGCAACGGACAGCAGTCGGGCAGTGGCCAAACAGAAAGGGCGATGTTACCAAGCCGGGGGCAACCGTAAAATCCGCGCCACATGCAAACTCCTTCTGCCTCCACGCCGCCGGTCAGTCCTGACCCTTCTGCACACAGCATCGCCGATGCCAGTATGGGCACACGCCTGAAACGTTTGGCAGTGTACTTTGGCGGCCAGCGGCTGGCTTGGGCTTTGGCGATTATCGGCACGCTGGCTGGGGCCTTAACAGAGCCGCTGCTGGCAGCCATGCTCAAACCGCTGCTCGACCAAGGCTTTACCGACGGCACGCTGGCGCTGTGGAAGGTGCCAGTGGGCATCATGGGGCTGTTTGTGGTGCGCGGGCTGGCGCTGTTTGCCGCGCAGTATGCACTGGCACGCATCGCCAATGAAGGGATGCTGGCACTGCGCCGCACCCTGTTTGACCGCCTGCTCGCTGCCGAGATGGCACTGTTTGCGCGGCAATCGGCCAGCGCATTGGCCAATACCATTGTTTATGAAGTGCAAACGGGTGCTACGCTGCTGGTGCAAGCCATGTTGGGCATCTCGCGCGATGGTTTTACCCTGCTGGCATTGCTGGGTTACCTGCTCTATCTAAACTGGCAGCTCACGCTGATTGTGGCCGTGGTGGCCCCCGGCGTGGCGTGGATCATGAAAACCCTATCGCGCCGCTTGTACCGCTTGGCTAAAAGCAGCCAACAAGCCACCGACGCCTTGGCCTACGTGGTGGAAGAAAACATCTTGGCCCACCGCATGGTACGCCTGCATGGTGCCCAAGCCAGCCAAGCCCAGCGTTTTGATGTGCTGGGGCAACAATTGCGCCAACTGGCGATTAAAGCCACCATTTCCGGCTCGGCCATGACACCACTGACGCAGATGATGGCAGCGGCGGCGTTGTCCACGGTGATTTGCACGGCACTATGGCAAAGCCGCACACTGGGGGCAGCGCAAAACGATTTAACGGTGGGGGGCTTTATCTCCTTTATCACCGCCATGCTGATGCTCATTACACCGCTGCGCCGCTTGGCCGATGTGAGCAGCCCTATCACCCGTGGTTTGGCCGCCTTAGAGCGTGGGCTGGCCCTGTTGGGCGAGGCCCCAGCAGAAACCGGCGGCACTTACACCCCCAGCCAAGCCCAAGGCCCAATAGAGTTGCGCGATGTTGGTGTGCGCTTTGGCGCTGACCACGCCCCAGCGCTGGCAGAGGTGAGCTTGGTGGTGCAGCCGGGGGAGGTGGTGGCGCTGGTCGGGCCATCCGGGGCGGGCAAAACCACATTGGTCAATTTGCTGCCGCGCTTTTTAGAGCCCACATCAGGGCAAATTTTGCTGCATGGGCAGCCGCTGCGCGACTGGCAACTGCCAGCGCTGCGGGCGCAGTTTGCTTTGGTGAGTCAAGATGTGGTGATGCTCAACGACAGCATTGCCGCCAATGTGGCCTTGGGCGCAGCAGTGGACAAGGCCCGCGTGCAAGCCAGCCTAGAAGCCGCCAACCTGTGGGCACATGTGGCAGCGCTGCCGCAGGGCATGGATACCGCCGTGGGCCACAATGCCGCACAGCTCTCTGGTGGGCAGCGCCAACGCTTGGCTATTGCCCGCGCCTTATACAAAGACGCCCCCATTTTGATTTTGGACGAGGCTACCTCGGCCCTAGACACCGAATCGGAACGCTTAGTCCAAGAAGCCCTGCAACGCCTGATGCGCGGGCGCACCACACTAGTGATTGCGCACCGGCTCTCGACCATTGAACACGCCGACCGGGTGGTAGTGATGGAGCGTGGGCGTATCGTCGAACAGGGTACCCATGCCGAACTGCTGGCCCGTGGCGGCTTGTATGCCCGGCTGCAAAGTCGCTCATCCCACGAAGCCACAGGCACCAACGGCTAAAAAATAGCCACGGGCTCTGTGACCGTTTCTTCACCATTTTTTGCCTTTGGAGCACTGCGCC
>JAIESZ010000140.1 GCA_019745615.1 Burkholderiaceae bacterium | reverse complement strand
GCCTTGGATGAGCAGCATCTCTCGGCAGTCTTGGAGCAGGAAGGGCAAGATGGGCGATTTGCCACCCCAGAGGCCAAGGCGGGGCAACACAAGGCGCGCAGCTTCTATGTCCAGCAGCATGTGGAGCAGGCCAAGGATGTACAAGTCTGGATGGACAAGCAACTTTATTTGGCTTTCGGCACCCTGCTGCTGGGCGCAGCCACGCTGGAGATTGATGCCTGCCCGATGGAGGGCTTTGATGCCCAAGTGCTTGATGAAGAATTGGGCTTAGGTGCCAAAGGTTTGCGCAGCGTCATCATCGCCAGCTTGGGCTACCACAGTAGCGAAGACTTTAACGCGACACTGCCCAAGTCTCGACTGCCAGCGCAAGCGGTGATTTCGTACCTCTGACTCACAGCGAAAAGCCGTACTCCACCGTCAGCGGCGCATGGTCGCTAAAGCGCTGTTCTTTGTAAACGCTGGCCGTTTGCGCTTGTGCGGCTAGCGCGGCAGAAGCCAACTGGTAATCAATGCGCCAGCCCACATTGTTGGCCCAAGCCTGCCCCCGGTTGCTCCACCAGGTATAGGCTTCGCCCGTAGTGTCGGGGTGCAGGTGGCGGTACACATCCACCAGCCCATCGCGCTCTAGCAGAGCTGTCATCCAAGCGCGCTCTTCGGGCAGAAAACCGCTGTTTTTCAGGTTGCCCTTCCAGTTTTTCAGGTCGATGGGCTGGTGGGCGATGTTGACGTCACCGCACACAATGAACTCGCGCTCGGCGTGCAGGCGCATCAGGTGCGGATGAAAGCTCGCCAAAAAGCGGAACTTGGCTTGTTGGCGCTCCTCGCTGCTGGAGCCGCTAGGAAAGTACACGCTCAACACAGAAAATTTGTGTGAAGGTGTGTCAAAGCGCAACTCAATGCAACGGCCTTCGGCGTCAAATTCTGGGTCGCCATAGCCGATGCGTACCTCGCTGGGCTCGTGCCGCGTGTAAATGCCTACGCCAGAGTAGCCTTTTTTCTCAGCATAGTGAAAATATCCCTGCAATCCGGCCAAGTGGTCGAGCTGGCCTTGCACATCAGCGGCCTGTGCTTTGATTTCCTGCACGCAAATACAATCGGCACGCAGGGCGGCCATCCATGCTTCTAGGCCCTTGCGGGTGGCCGAACGCAGGCCATTGAGATTGAGGCTGGTTAACTTGAACAAGGAATTTCCCATGGTGGTTGGTAGCGCCCAGGCGCAAGACAAGGGCCTTCTGGCACAAGAGTTTGTGGGCTTTGCAGTGGAGTCGGGCGTATTGCGCTTTGGCGAGTTCAAGACCAAGGCCGGACGCCTTAGCCCGTACTTCTTCAATGCGGGGCTGTTTGACGATGGTGCCAAAATGGGCCGTCTGGCGCAATTTTATGCAACAGCTATCTTGGCCAGCGGCATCGAGTTTGACATGGTGTTTGGCCCGGCCTACAAGGGCATTCCACTGGCCGCCACTGTGGCGGTGGAGTTGGCACGCCAAGGCCGCAACGTGCCCTTTGCCTACAACCGCAAAGAAGCCAAAGACCACGGCGAGGGCGGCACGCTGGTAGGTGCCCCCTTGCGCGGGCGGGTGTTGATTGTCGATGATGTGATGTCCGCTGGCACGGCGGTGCGTGAATCCATTGCCCTGATCCAGTCTGCCGGTGCTACGCCCTACGCAGTAGCCATCGCTTTAGATCGCCAAGAAAAGGCCACAGAAAATGGGCACGATGTAGACCACAGTGCCGTGCAGTATGTGCGTGACCAGCTTGGTTTGCAGGTCTGTGCCATTGCCCAGTTGGCCGACTTGCTGCAATATCTGCAAGCCGCTGGCGGCTCCGACATGGCCAGCCACCACGAGCGGGTGCTGGCCTACCGCCAGCGCTATGGCGTCAACCAAGGAGCGTCTGATTGAACTTGTGCATACACTTGTCCAGAGGCACCCCTGTGCTGCGTGCAGTACTCTGGGCCATGTTGGCAAGTGGCGGTGTCCCGTGGGCATGGGCGCAAGCCTCGGTGCCCAATGCGGCCGGTATTTACAGCTGTATTGACGCCCAAGGGCGGCGTCTCACCGCCGACCGGCCCATTCCCCAATGCCTAGACCGCGAGCAGCGCGAGTTGAGCCCGTTAGGCACCGTGCGCCGGGTGATTGGCCCGACCCTGACCGAACACGAACGCGCTGCCCTAGAGGCGCAGCGGCGCAAAGAACAAGAAGAGCGCGCCCAACAGGCCGAAGAACGCCGCCGCGAGCGCGCCCTACTGGCCCGCTACCCGAACCAAGCCGCCCACGATGCCGAACGCGCCGAAGCCATCGTGCAGATTGATCTGGTCAGTGTGGCGGCGAGTAAGCGCACTCAGGATCTGCAAGAGCAGCGCAAGGCCTTAGACCTAGAGATGGAGTTTTACCGCCGCGACCCCATCAAGGCACCGATGTCGCTGCGCCGGATGTTGGCAGAAAACGAGGCCAGCATGCTAGAGCAGCAGCGCTTTATTGCCAACCAAGACCGAGAAAAACGCCGCGTCCACCAACGCTTTGATCTGGAATTGGCCCAGTTGCGCCAACTGTGGGCCACCCAACGTGCGCCGCTGCTGCCCCCATCTACCCAAGCAGGTGTGTTGCCATTGGCTCCTACGGTGCCCGCAGCCCCTTCTTACATGACCCCTCGTCCCCCTGCCACTTTGCCATAGCGTGGGGGAGAGGAGCAGCCACTCTTAGGCCAGTTTGGCCTTGAGCAGATCGTTCACCTGCTGCGGGTTGGCTTTGCCCTTGCTGGCCTTCATCACCTGACCGACCAAGGCGTTAAAGGCTTTGTCTTTACCGGCGCGGTACTGCTCGACGTTGGCTGGGTTAGCGGCAATGACCTCGTCGATGATTTTTTCTAGCGCGCCAGAGTCGTTCATCTGTTTCAGGCCCTTGGCCTCAATGATGGCATCGACCTCGGTGGCTTCGCCGCCCCAGAGGGCTTCAAACACCTGCTTGGCGGCATTGTTGCTGATGGTGCCGTCACTGATACGGCCAATCAAGGCCGCAAGTTGTTGGCTACCCACCTTGGCTGCTTCGATGCCGATTTCTTCATTGTTGAGGCGGCGCGAGATTTCGCCCATCACCCAGTTAGAGGCCAGTTTGGGCTGGCCGCAGGCTTTGGCCGTCTCTTCAAAATAAGCGGCCATGCCTTGGCTTTGCGTCAGCGTGGTGGCGTCATACTCTGGCAGGCCGTAGTCGGCCACAAAGCGGGCCGCCATCACGCGGGGTAGCTCGACCATCTCGGCGCGCACCTGCTCCACCCATTCGGGGGCTACCACCAGCGGTGGCAAGTCTGGGTCAGGGAAGTAGCGGTAATCTGCCGCGTCTTCCTTGGTGCGCATGGCGCGGGTTTCGCCGGTGTCGGGGTTGAACAACACGGTAGCCTGTTGGATGGCGTGGCCGTCTTCAATCTGGTCGATTTGCCAGCGGATTTCGTAGTCAATCGCCTGCTGCATGAACTTGAACGAGTTCAGGTTCTTGATCTCGCGGCGCGTGCCCAGCGGTTGGCCCGGTTTGCGCACCGAGACGTTGGCATCGCAGCGGAACGAGCCTTCTTGCATATTGCCGTCACAAATGCCAATCCACGTGACGATCTTGTGCAGTTCTTTGGCGTAGGCCACGGCCTCTTCGGTGCTGCGGATATCGGGTTCGGTCACGATCTCCAGCAGTGGCGTACCGGCGCGGTTGAGGTCAATGCCCGATTGGCCGATAAAGTCTTCGTGCAGCGATTTACCCGCGTCTTCTTCCAAGTGGGCGCGTACCAAACGCACGGTTTTCTTTTCTTCGCCGAGGAAGAATGAAACCTCGCCACCCTGCACCACCGGAATCTCAAACTGGCTGATCTGGTAGCCCTTGGGCAGGTCGGGGTAGAAGTAGTTTTTGCGCGCAAAGATGCTGCGCGGCGCAATCTGAGAGCCCAGTGCCAAGCCAAGCTGAATAGCGCATTCCACCGCTTTGCGGTTCATCACCGGCAGCGTGCCGGGCAAGGCCAAATCGACGGCGCAGGCTTGGGTGTTGGGTTCAGCGCCAAAGGCGGTGCTAGCGCGGCTAAAAATCTTGCTGTTCGTGGCAAGTTGGGCGTGGGTTTCAAAGCCGATCACGACTTCGTAGCCCTGGATGAGTTTGGCAGTCACGGTCAGAAACCCTCTGGCTGGCGCAGGTGAAAATCAGTGGCTTGTTGCAGGCGGTGTGCTGCATTGAGCAAGCGTGCCTCTTGGAAGTAGTTGCCAATCAGTTGCATACCTACTGGCATTTGGCCTTCGCCAAAGTCCACGGGCACGCTCATACCGGGCAGCCCGGCCAGCGAGGCAGGCAGGGTAAAGATGTCTGCCAGATAGTCGGCCAGCGGGTCGCTGCTGTGCTCGCCCAGCTTCCAAGCCACGCTGGGGGCCACTGGCCCGGCAATCACATCACACTGCTGGAAGGCTTGCTGAAAGTCATCAGCAATCATGCGGCGGATTTTTTGTGCCTGCAAATAGTAGGCATCGTAATAGCCGTGCGAGAGCACATAGGCCCCGGTCATGATGCGGCGCTTGACCTCGTCGCCAAAGCCTTGGGCGCGGGTCTTTTTGTACATGTCTTCGAGGTCGGTAAAGTTTTGCGCGCGGTGGCCAAACTTCACGCCATCAAAGCGGCTTAAATTGGAGCTGGCCTCGGCCGGGGCAATGATGTAGTACACCGGAATGGACAGCTCAGTGCGTGGCAAGCTGATGGGCACCAGCTTGGCACCGAGTTTTTCGTATTCTTTCAGCGCAGCATCCACCGCAGCGCGTACATCGGCGGCCAAGCCTTCGCCAAAGAACTCAGCCGGGATACCAATGCGCAGGCCCTCCAAGCTATCGTTCAGGCGGGTGCTGAAGTTTTCAGCGGGCAAGTCGATGCTGGTGGAGTCGCGGTCGAGGTCGGGGCCGCACATGGCCGAGAGCAGCAGGGCGCAGTCTTCGGCGCTGCGGGCCATCGGGCCAGCTTGGTCGAGGCTGGAGGCGTAGGCGATCATGCCGTAACGGCTGGCACGGCCATAGGTGGGCTTGATGCCGGTAATGCCGCAAAACGAGGCCGGTTGGCGGATCGAGCCGCCGGTGTCGGTGCCAGTGACGGCGGGAGCCAAACGTGCGGCCACGGCCACAGCACTGCCACCCGAAGAGCCGCCGGGCACGCGCGTGGTGTCCCAAGGGTTGCGCACCGGGGCGGGGGCGTCAAAGCCCACCGGGGCCACGGCAGAGTTCTCGTTAGCCGAGCCCATTGCAAACTCGTCGCAATTGAGCTTGCCCAAGGTCACGGCACCGGCTTGGGCCAAACGGCTGACCACGGTGGCATCAAACGGCGATTGGTAACCCACCAGCATCTTGGAGCCAGCGGTGGTCGGGAAGTCGCGGGTGACAAAGATGTCTTTGTGGGCGATGGGCACGCCCTCTAGCGGGCCAGCGGTGCCAGCAGCCAAGCGGGCATCGGCAGCGCGGGCTTGGGCCAGCGTGGCTTCTTCATTCAGGGCGACATAGGCACCCAGATGCTGGTGTGCGTGGCTGCGGGCCAGAAAATGCTGGGCCACTTCGGTGGCGCTGACGCGCTGCTGGCGCAGTTCGGCAGCCAATGCCGTGACGCTCAGGTCGTGCAGGGGGGAGTGGGAGAGGGTCATGTGGGCTTACTCAATCACTTTGGGCACCAAAAACAGGCCGTTTTCTACCGCCGGAGCGCTGCGCTGGTTGGCCTCGCGTTGGTTGCTTTCAGACACTACATCCTCGCGCAGGCGCAGGGCGATGTCTTGCACGACGGCCACCGGATGGGCCAGCGGCTCGATGCCGGTAGTATCGACGGCGCGCATTTGCTCCACAATGTCAAAAAAACCGTTGAGTCGGGTGAGCATACGCTCGCCTTCTTGCGGGCTAAGTTCAAGCCGGGCCAGATGGGCGATGCGGCTGATGTCCTGGGGGGTCAGTGCCATAGCGAGAACGTAATCAGAAACCAGAGGTAAACCTGTACTTGCTTTTAAGGGCTTAACAAGCTATTTACAGGGGATGCGGTATTATCCCGCCTTTGCTGCGATACCCTGCCCATCATCGGTCATTGTGCAAAAAAGAGCCACTCTAGACCCCATATACACCCCGCAAACAGCCGGCGACTGTAGGCCGAAGCGCCTGCCGTGCCCGAGAGGATTTTTGAATGTTCGGAGCTTTCCGTCGGTATTTTTCCACCGACTTGGCCATTGACCTTGGCACCGCTAATACCCTGATTTTTGCCCGCGACAAAGGCATCGTACTGGATGAACCCTCCGTCGTGGCTATCCGCCACGAAGGTGGCCCGCATGGCAAAAAAGTGATTCAAGCCGTAGGCCGCGAGGCCAAGGCCATGCTGGGCAAAGTGCCCGGCAACATTGAAGCCATCCGCCCAATGAAAGACGGCGTCATTGCCGACTTTGT
>JAIESZ010000181.1 GCA_019745615.1 Burkholderiaceae bacterium | reverse complement strand
CGCTGCTGCCACTCTTGTGTGGCTTGGGCGTGGCCTTGCTGATGGCCTTGCTCTAAGCCCTCTGCCAAGCCTTGCTCCACGCCCAAAGCGTAAGCCTGTTGGCGGGCCTGCTCTAGCTTTTGCTGCTGCGCTTGTTGGGCTTGCTGCTCACGCTCATACTCTTGCTGGCGCTGGGCCTCTTCTTTGGCTTTTTGCTCAACGACTGAGGTACTTGGCCCAAAAGTCAGGGCGGAAAAACCGCCATTGCCCATGGCCGAAAACTGCACTGGCACCACATGCCCCACCTCTTCGCGGGGGATGAAGCGGGCATAGACGTTGCGGGGTTTAGACGAAGCTGTCATCAGCACCACCACCAATCACCACTTGGCCTTCATCGGCCAGACGGCGCACAATTTTGATAATTTCTTTTTGCTGCTCTTCGACCTCGGACAAGCGCATCGGGCCACGGGCCTCCAAGTCTTCTTTGAGGGCCGCCGAGGCGCGTTTGGACATATTGTTGAGAAACTTGTTCATCAACTCGGCAGATGCACCCTTCAGGGCAACGATCAGGGTCTCGGAAGCCACTTCGCGCAGCACCACTTGGATAGAGCGGTCGTCGAGCTTTGTCATGTGCTCGAACACGAACATCTTGTCCATGATCTTCTGCGCCAGCTCTGGGTCGTGGCTGCCAATCGATTCGAGCACCGAAGATTCGATGTTGGAACCGAGCAAGTTGATAATTTCTGCCGCTGTTTTGACGCCACCGAGCGAGGTCTTGCGAATTTTGTCGCCCCCGGCCAGCACCTTGAACAGCACCTCGTTCAAATCTTTCAGCGCCACCGGCTGGATGCCTTCAAGGGTCGCCACACGCAGCATAACTTCACTGCGCTGGCGGTCGGTAAACTGCTTGAGCACTGCTGCGGCCTGCTCATAATCCAAGTGCACCAAAATGGCAGCAATGATTTGTGGATGCTCGTTGCGCAGCAGTTCGGCCACCGACAGCGGGTCCATCCACTTCAAACTCTCAATGCCTGAGACGTCGCCGCCCTGCAAAATGCGGTCAATCAGCAAAGAGGCTTTGTCGTCGCCCAAAGCACGGCGCAGCACCGAGCGCACATAGTCGCTGGTATCGGACACCAGCAAACTTTGCGCCGCAGCGGCGTTGGTAAATTTGAGCACCACCTCGTTGACCTTGTCGTGCGAGACCGAACGCATACGCGCAATGGCCTCACCGAGCTTTTGCACTTCTTTGGGCGAGAAGTGCTTAAACACCTCTGAAGCCTCTTCTTCGCCCAGAGACATCAGAAACACAGCCGCGTCGTTAAGCCCTTGGTCATCCATGGTGAAAATCCATTCTTATTAAAGCAGGTTGGGCGTTGGCATTACTCGCCATTAACCCAAGTTTTCACAATGTTAGCAACCGCAATCGGATTTTGTCGCGCCAAGGCACGGGCCTCTTCTAGGCGCAACTGCTCAGGCGCTGGGTCACCGGGCTTAGGTGGAGCCAAGGCTGGGCGATCCAAGACATCGGCTTCTAGTGCATTGAGCTGCGCAGTCTCTTCCGGGGTAGGTGGTGCCAGCGCCTTGATGGCTGGGCGCACCAAGCCGAGCAAGACCAAGGCAGCAAAGAGAGCAATACCGACTGGCCACGCAAAGCTGCGTGCCAGCTCCAAAGTTTCTGGCTGCTTCCAAAACGGCAAGGCCTCGGTCTTGCTGGCATCGGCTTGGAAGGGGGTGTTCATCAGGTTGACCGAATCACCACGCTCAGGATTAAAGCCGATGGTCTCGCGCACCAAAGCTGTCATCTGCGCTAGCTGCTCTGGGGTCATGCCCTTGGTGACAGGGTTGCCCTTTTCATCCACCGCGTTTTGGTAGTTCACCACCACCGCCGCCGTCAGGCGTTTGATGGTGCCACTGTTGCCACGGGTGACGCGCACGGTCTTATCGACTTCGTAATTGGTGATGGATTCGCGCTTGCTATTGGCAGTGGCCAGTTTACTGCTGCCCGCAGCCGTCGGGGCAGGGTTAGGCCCATTGATAGGAGCCGTAGCAGGTTGGGGTGGCTGGGGCTGATTGGTGGCTGCACCAGGGATGCCCGTGGGTGGCGTCGGCTCTGCCTGATTGCTGGTGCTTTCTAGCACCTGCTGGCTGCGGATAGCACTGGCATCGGCATTTTGGTTAGGCCGGTGCTGCTCTTGCGTCGATTCGGTACGGCTGAAATCGACCTCTGCGGTCACTTGGGCCTTGATATTGCTGCGCCCCACTACGGGCTCCAAAATGTCCATGACCCGCTTGGTGTACATCTGCTCCATTTGCTGCACGTACAGCAGTTGCTGGGCATCAAAGCCCTTATCGTCGGCCCCATCGGGGGATTTGGACAGCAGCTTGCCGGTATCGTCGAGCACGCTCACCGCAGAAGGGGCCAGCTCAGGTACGCTAGAGGCTACCAAGTGCACAATGCCAGCCAGCTGTGCCTTATCCAACATACGGCCGGGGTGCAAGCTCACCAAGATCGAGGCCGAAGGCTTTTGCTGCTCCCGAAAAAATCCGTTTTGATTGGGCAAGGCCAAATGCACACGCGCTGTCTGCACCGACGACAGCGATTGGATAGAGCGCGTCAGCTCTCCCTCCAAACCCCGCTGAAAATTGAGCCGCTCTTGGAACTGCGTCGTGCCAAAACGGTTGGAGTCGGTCAGTTCAAAGCCCGACACCGAGCCTTTAGGCAACCCCTGTGAGGCCAAGCGCAAACGTACGTCATGCACACGCTCAGTGGGCACCAAAATCGCGCCCCCGCCCTCGGTGTACTTGTAAGGCACGTTCATTTGCGACAACTGCGCCACGATGGCTCCGCCATCTTTGTCGCTCAGGTTAGAAAACAGCACCTTGTAGTCCGGCTGGCGATTGAGCATCAGCGCCACCAGCACGGCAGCCACCAGCAGGGCCACACCCCCTCCTAGGCGCAGACGCTGTCCGCTGTCTAGCGCAGACAGACGCTGCAGCCAGACAGGCCGGGCTGACGGAGTGGCGGTGACAGGTAGTTCAGCAATGGCAGACATTTTTTATTCCAGTAATACAGCGTCCGAATACACGGACTTTGCGTGCATCCGATTATGGGAATTGATCCCCCGATCACTCGGCAGATAAGCCCCCCCTTTAGCCATCTATTTGTCCTGCTGCAAAGTAGGCGCTGCGCCTACGATTAACGCCATCGCCAGCCTTGAGAGAGCAAGACCATCATGGACATCCGCACCACCTCATCCCCTATCTCCCCCTCCTCCAGTGCCGACCAGCTGCGCCGTGCGGCGGCGGCGGCCCAACGCAACAACGTTGAGGACGAGGGCTTTTACACCGCCTTCAAAAGCGCTCTGCAATCGGTCAGCACGGCGCAAAACCAAGCCACTCACTTGCAACGCGAAGTGCAGCTAGAAAACCCGAAGGTGAGTTTGGAAGAGACCATGGTGGCCATGCAAAAGTCGCAGGTGGCCTTCCAAGCCTCGCTGCATGTGCGCAACCGCATGGTACAAGCCTATACCGATATCATGAACATGCAGGTGTAAGCACCTGATGTTGCGCCACGTTCTACTGCATTTTTTCAAGGGGTATCGCATCGATTGAACCCACACCACATCCCCCACCCAGGTTTGCACCACAAAAAGCCCGTCCTGTCGATCAACAGGTCGGGCTTTTTGCTTTTTGTCAGTACCTGCACACACCAAACACAGGAGCCAGAAAGAACTAAGCCGCCCACCCCTGCACAGGGAAAGGCGGCCTAGGCTCCAACGGTAACAAGAGAGTTCAGTGGATCAGTTGCGGCTGACCTTGAAACATGTGCTCAAACTGCGCCAACCAAGGCTCGGCCAAGCAACGAATTTGGGCATCATTGTGCAAAATGCGCTGCATGATGCGCGTCTTTTCACGCCGATGTTCGGGCAGCAGCTCCATCTGATTGGCTTTGGTACGCAACTGCTCGATCAGCACGGCACAGGCCGTCTCGTAGCGCACCACGCCATCCCAGTCTTTGTGCTGGGCAGCTTCCAGCATCTTGACGCTGCTGGCCTCGATGGCCTTGTAATAGTCGATCAACATTTCTGGCATGGCTCAACCCTCTGTGGTTACGGCGTGCCCGGCCTGCGGGGCACCGTCCGGGGCGGGGGTGGCCGCACCGGGGTTTTTCATTTCGCTCCAACCTTGGGCAATAGGCCCAATGATGTGGGCCACTTCTTCAAGCATGGCATCGTCGTTGTGCATATTGGCCTGCACCAGACGACCCAAACAATACTCGTACAAATCGCTCAAATTGCGGGCAATTTCGCCGCCGTTTTCACGGTCTAGCGCGGTAGCCAGCCCTTCTTCAATGATGCGCATCGCCTTAGCAATGCTGTTGCATTTGAGTGCCACGTCATTGCGGGCGATGGCACCCCGTGCCGCAGTCACCGCATCGAGCACACCCTGATACAACAGATGCACCAGCTGGTGCTGGTCCATCGTGTGCATACTGGTTTCGACATTGATGCGCTGATAGGCAGAGGCGGCACGGCTGCGATTGGGGCTAAACATGCTGTCAATCCTTAGGGGAGAATAATGAGGGATATCGGCTATTCAGCCAAAGACTAAAGAGGCCACCCCTAGCCCGTCGATTTATTCCAAGTGGTAATTTGCTGGCTAACGTAAGAGTTCAGCGCCGTGAGCTTAGACATCTGGCTGTCTAGCGCGCTATAGCGGGCATTGAGCCTCGTCTCCAGTTTGGAGGCCGCCTCATTCACACCTGCTTGCGCCTTGCTATTGCTCTTGAGATTCAATTGCAAGGAGCTGTCTTTGGTCTTAAAGAACCCACCGGTACTGAGCATGTTGGTAGTCATGGACTTGACTGTGGCAGCGATGCCACTGGCGCTAGCATCCGAGCCCCGAAACATCTTTTTCACTTCGTCGATATTGTTGAGCGCCTTGGACAATTTGCCAGAGTCAATGGCTAAATTGCCACCACGCTGAAAGCTAACACCAATATCGCTCAAGGTCGTGAACACCGACGAGCCCTTGGACACCGACTGCACCGCTGCACGCAGCGAGTTTTGCAAGCCGATGGCGGTGGAATCACCCTGAAACAACCCGGTCTCTTTGGTAGCCGCATCGTATTTGGTGGCGTCAGACAGGTAAGAGTTGACGGCGTTGTAGGCATCGACAAAGGCACTGATGTTGGCTTGGATGGCGCTGTTGTCTTTGGTCACACTGATCTGCACAGACTTGGTGCCAGTGTCGGGCATTTTTTCTGCCTTGAAGGTCACGCCAGCTACAGTGTTGGCAAAGGTGTTGGTGCTAGAAGTAACGCTGATGCCATTGACCTTGGCCGCAGCATTAGCGGCTTTTTCGGTGGCTGCAGGATCAATCGCGGTGGTGGCCAAACGATCTAATCCACCCGGCGCACCCCCAGTAGCAGTGAGGCTAAAACCAAAATCCTCGCCAGTGTCTTTGCTGCGCAAGAGCAAACGCTGGCCGCTAGCATCGGTCAGGATAGTGGCTGTGACCCCGGCATTGGCACCGTTGATCTTGCTGGCAATGTTTGCGACGGTATCAGAAGCGGAGACGGTAATGTCTACGGAAGAAGCCGGGGTTTTTCCTGTGAACCCCCCGGTTGCACCTGGGCCAGTGGCATCCCACTTGCCCAGCTCGATTTTCAGCGTACCGGCACCGACCGCACCACTGATGGCATTAGAGGCCGTAGATTGCGCCTTAGCCAAGGCTGTCACTTCTACATTGAAGTTAGTGGGCAAAGTGCCGCCAATGGCAGTGGCACTCACAAAGGTACTATCAGACGAAGTGGTGGTCACCCCGTTCCAGCCAGTAACACTGGTCAGTTTGCCAGCCGCATCCGACAGGGTCGATACCAGCGACTTGACCTGCCCAAACGCAGAAATTTTGGCGTCAACTGCAGATTTTTCTACCTTTAACTTTGCAAGTGGCGCTCTCTCCAGTTCCACCAACTTTGAAACGATGGACTTGATGTCCAAGCCGCTACCTACACCGACTGATGAAATGGATGCCATGCCAAACTCCTGAAAATTTCAAGGGCAATTATGGCGCTGCCCCAACACCGTGAACCTTCGTAAACGTACGCCTAAACCCGCCAATTCGCAAGCTATCGGCAACACTAAGAGCCGTTCTAGTACAAAAAAAAGCGGTGGCACCACGGCCACCGCTAACAAAACCATGCGTGCAAAGAAGTCCATCAATACAACAAAACCAACACTTTAGGAGACAACCGACGGGCCTGAGCGACCAAGGCGGCGTCGGCACCCCGCACCATTTGCGTGCGCGACAGCTGGGCTGTGTGCTGCGCTTGGCTGGCGTCGATGGTGCCTGCCTCTGGAGAAGAATCCTGCTCCAACGAAAAACCCGCACTTTTGCGGGTTTTGGCGTTGGGGGAGA
>JAIESZ010000066.1 GCA_019745615.1 Burkholderiaceae bacterium | reverse complement strand
GCATCCGCAAAAATTTAGGTTTGCCTAAACGCTTGGCTGTTGGCGTTTCCCTATGGATAGGATAGGATGATGCCATCTTATCCGACTGCTGGCCAGCGTAGCTCAGTCGTCTAATCCTAGTTAGGCTTCAACAAATGCCCATGGCTCGACAAGCATGGGCTTATTTTTCAACCGGGAGTTTTAATGCTTTATCAATCACAAGCTGAAATCAATATGTTTTTCGTTGGTGTAATCCAGCGAGTTGCAGCAAGTCCAAAAGTTGCAATACAAGACTGGGATATGAAGTCCACAGTCGAACTCCTACAAGAGATCGACATGCTGAACGCCGACTTGTTTGCCTTGCTAGAGTCCTTTCTAAAAGCATATCAAGCTTGGTATGACGTTCACGTCCAGATTGATAAGGCAGGAACCGCAGGCAACCTAACGCCTCAGCAAAATCAAGATTTGAATGCGGCAATAGTTGCCCGAGATGCCACACGGAAAGATCTCCTTGCAGCCATCTAAAGAGAGGTGGCCGCCTGCTGACGGCCACCCAAAGCTCTAAAATATTGCAGCCCATCGAGCAATAATACAAGCAAAGGTCGAGGTTAGGCAATTGCCAAACGTCTGCACACACTTTCAGGCGAAGGCCGCGCAACCTACTTTGGCTTCGCGCACCGGCCTAACTGTACAGTCAACGCGGACGGCTTCGCCGCCGGTTACTTTAGTTCGTTAGGCGTTTGTCACGGCGGTGACTTTAATTCCCTCGAATCCGGGGGAATTGGCTGCATTTAATCTGGGGTAATTCCACCAGATTAGTCCTAACTCTGCGCTCAAGCGGACGGCTTCCAGCCGCCGCTTACCTTGGTTCGTTAGAGTTTCTTTTATCATTAAACAGAGGAAAATCATGCTAACACCTATCGATTTTATTAAAAACTTTGCATACGCCAGAAATACATCGCTTGACAACTTTTTTTACGACACCTCCAAATTGAATTTCATCGAAAAATTGATGATTCAACAATCGAACATTAATGAAGGTGGAGTTATTGTTGTTTCCCCGACAGCTCACAATGAACCTTTAAGTTTTTATCGAAATATCCAAGAATTTAAAAACTCAAACGACTACGAAAAAATAGAAGCGGTCTCGGTATCTGGTGTTGGGAGTTCTGGACTAGGTGCCGCAGCACTTGCTCGAAATGTTGCAAACGCATACTCAACTAAGGTTGCAGCTGTCGTTTCTGGCTATGGCGTGAGCGATGTAGTCTCGGAAGCTCTTGGTGGGTGGTTCTTCTTTGGTGGAACTGAGCGTCTGCTTCATCAAGTAAAAAATACTGCTCGTTTATTCCCATCACTTAAACCAGAAATAGTATCGGAGGATGCCATTGCAGAGAGCGCAATCAAAAGCGCAAAGTTTATTCCTGACGAACAGACACTATATCAACTCGTTGAAAATCCACCTCCTAAGTTAAAAATTTTTGTTGGTCATAGCAAAGGATGCTTACTCCTTAATTTCGCGCTAAATAATTCCACCCATACCAAAAACATAAAAAATGAAAAATTACCTACCGTTGTTACTTTTGGTGCCGTAATAGATATTCCAGAAATTTACAAACGAGTTTTCCAGTTTGTCGGAGACTGCGATCTTCTTGGTCAAGTGAATTCCATTATGGTCGACAAGAAGACTGTTCTTAAAAATTCATCACATTGGCTTAATACTCAGATACCACTCGCAGTTAATGCAGAAGAAGTTCTGACAAGCTACGTGAAACTCTGACTAATCGTCGCAGGTGAACTTTACGTTAGCGTTCGCGCACCGTGGTGTTTTGGTTCCGTATAGGCACTGGTCTAGGTTCATTTTTCGGTTATGCTGCTGGGTTTTGGTGGCAGGTGCGTGGGCTTGGGTTCTGCTTCCAGCCGCCGCTTACCTTAGCCCGTAAGCTCACATGAAAATCATCCGACGTATTTCTATTGTTACTATCTGCTACCTACTCTCTTCCTATGGCATCCTGCTATCTCTGATGCTGGTAGGGAGGTCTGGTATCAAGTCATTGGGTGGAGCATTCGTCGGTTTGCTCATTCTTCTTGCATGGACGTGCCACATTATCATGAGCATAAATTGGGTGCTTGATCAACCTTCCAAGAAATGGGCACCGGCATACGGCACGTTGGCTGGAGCCTTAGGGTTAATGTTGTGGCCGATGGCAGATTCGACCATCAAGAATTTCGAAATATCAGATATTTTTCATGCTGTTGCGATGGGTCTTGTCTTTACGCTCCCATGCTTCTTGTTGGCTATTTACCTCGTCCGGTTTCACCTGCGCGCACAATCCAGAAATTAACATCCATCTGTGAGATAAAACAGCACCCACAGAATCTATACGATAAACCGTACAGGCCGTTGATCTCAGAATCCATGTTAATATATCTTCAGTATTCAATCCTTATTTTCAGCATAAATTACCGCCTCGGTAAATAAATTTTATCCATCACTTGGTTTTACAATTAAATACCACCATGATCCAACCACAAATAGTTGATGGCAATCTCTTAGATCAAGAGGTTGAAGTGATTGTGAATGCATGGAACAGAAACATCATTCCTTGGTGGCTTTTGTTGCCACAGGGTGTTTCTGGTGCCATCAAACGCAAGGCCGGTTTTCAGCCATTTTTTGAGTTGGGGCGCATGGGAGCTATTCCTCTGGGTGGCGCGGTAAAAACATCGGCAGGCCGCTTGCCCTTCAAAGCGATTATTCATGTGGCGGGCATCAGTATGTGGTGGCGCTCATCCAAACAATCCATTCAAGGTTCTGTCATCTCTGCCATGTCTTTGGTAAACCAGCATTCATTTCAATCGGTGGCCTTCCCTATTATTGGGGCTGGCACGGGTGGTTTTGGTGAAGAGGGGGCGCTTGATCTCATGGTAGAGGCACTGGCATCGCTGGATTCACCCGCCAGAGTCACGATTGTGCGTTTCAGGCCAAGGGCACTCTCCCGATAAAAAATAAAGGTGCTGATCTCGTATCATCCACTCTTCAAAGCCCTCCCCATCGGGGGTCTACAGTAGGCCAAGCCACCCGTGCTTCGCGGTGTCTTACCGGCCTCCATCGGGCAGCAACAGCTTGGCTCACCACTCCGTCCAGAAAGCGCCAACATCTCCACCAAACTACAGCCCCAGCAGTGGGTAACGGGGGCTTGCTGGGCATCACGTTGTTTCTGGGCAGCGAGAGCACGCCAAGCCACTCGCTGGAGCAAAGCGCCGGTGATGCTTACCGACTCCCCAGACTGCGGATCAAGAAGGAAATCAATCTGCTGCTGCATTACCTGCCGCAGCGCAATGTGATGGCAAATACCGACACCATCCGCACGACGATGCTTCCAACAGTGTAGCTTTTGCGCAGAAAATGGGCTCGAACCGCACAATTGCACTTGGGTGATGCGAACAACGCGCTGTTGCTGCGCAAGCCAACAATCCCTGCGTACCCGTTTGATGTCATCAGCGGCTATGCGCCGAGCCACTTTATCGTTTTTTTATGAACATTGTCATTCTGGACGACTACCAAGACGCCGTGCGCAAACTGCACTGCGCCTCCCGCCTTGATGCTTACAACGTCAAGGTGTACACCAACACCGTCAAGGGGCTGGGGCAGTTGTCGGTGCGCCTCAAGGATGCCGACATCCTGGTGCTGCTGCATGACCGCACCCCTATCAGCCGCCAATTGGTAGAAAAGCTACCGCGCCTGCGCCTGATTGCCCAAGCGGGCCGGGTGGGCCGCCACATTGATGTGCAGGCGTGTACCGAGCGCGGCGTGGCCGTGGCCGATGGGGTGAATTTTCCGGTGGTCACGGCAGAGCTGACGTGGGCTTTGCTCATGGCGGCCATGCGCCGCCTGCCGCAGTACGTGGCTAATCTCAAGCATGGGGCGTGGCAGCAATCGGGCCTCAAGTCTGGCTCGATGCCCGTCAATTTTGGCCTAGGGGCGGTGCTCACCGGCAAAACCTTGGGCATCTGGGGCTATGGCCAAGTCGGGCAAATCGTGGCCGGTTATGGCCGGGCCTTTGGCATGAAGGTGTGCATCTGGGGGCGCGAGGCGTCACTGGCACGGGCGCGGCAAGACGGGTTTGCCGTGGCTGCCAGCCGCGAAGCATTTTTTGCTGAATGCGATGTGGTCTCGCTGCATTTGCAACTGTGCCCCGAAACCCAAAACACCATCACCTTAGATGATTTGTCCAGCATGAAGCCCACCGCACTGCTGGTCAACACCTCACGCGCCGAGCTGATTGCCCCCGACGCCCTGATTGCCGCGCTCAACCGGGGGCGGCCCGGCATGGCAGCCATTGATGTGTTTGAGAGCGAGCCGATTTTGCAAGGCCATGCGCTGTTGCGCTTAGAAAACTGCGTGTGTACGCCGCACATTGGTTATGTCGAGCAAGACAGCTACGAGCAATCGTTTGCTGCCGCCTTTGACAATATCGTGCGCTACCTGCAAGGCACCCCCACCAATATCGTCAATCCAGGGGCCTTGCAGATGCGCCGCTAAGGGGCGGCGGCAGCTCTTGACGCCCCGGCGTGCGGGCGTTGATCCATTCTTGGGCTACGGCCTCGCCCACAGTTTGCCGCACCAGCGTGCGCACTTCGGTGCGCAGCTTGGGCAAAATCAGCGCTGCCTGCTCTTGCACGATATGGTCGATGGCCTCGCGCAAGCGGTGCTCTAGCGAGGCTTCTACCCGTTGCAGTAGGCGCTGCACCAAGTGGGCTTCTTGCTCCGAAGACAAGCTACCGGGCAGCGCTGTGGCCTGCTGAAATGGCTCGGCAGCGCTGTGTGGTGGCGGCGTGGGCCCTGTTTGTGCAGCGAAGCTGGCCTCTATGCTGTCGGCCAGGGTTGGAATGTCCAGCAGCCACGGCGGTGAGCCAGCGGACGCGGTACTTGCCACAGCGGCAGGCCGCTCTCGCGATGCAGGCGGCGGGGGCGGGGGGGGGGGCACTACCGGCTCACGCGGCAGCGGCACCACTTCGGTCAGGGTAGGAATAAAACGGGGTGGGGCCTTGGGGGGGCGGCTCATCGGTCAGGCTCCTTGGGTGGCCAGGTCATGGCGCACGATGTCGTAGCCGCTGGCGCGGTAGCTGCGCCAGCGGGCGCGGGCCTGTTGGATGTCGTGCTCGTCGCTGGCGCTGACCACTTCAATCAGGCGCTCAAAGGTGTCAAAACCCAGCGGCGCGGTGTCGCCTAAGTTCAGCAACACTTGGTGGTGCCGCGCTTGGCGCGGGTCAGGCAGCAGCAGCACCGGCGAGGCCGCCAGCAGCTCCTCGCTGGCATCGGCGCAGCAATGGGCCACAAAGTCTTGCGGCGCTAGTTGCCAGAGCATATCGTCGAGCAGCGCCAGCGTGTCGGCAGGGCCGGTGATTACCAGCCGCTGTTCATGGCGCAGCGCCTTGCGCGCCACCCGGCAGGCATAGGCCAGTTTGTCGGGGGCATGAAAATGAAAGGCGATCTGCGTCATGATGGTGCTGGGCAGGCTCAAGCGGCGCGTGGCGTACTGGCCTTGGCGCGGGGGGCGCGGGCAGGTTTAGCCGATTTGGCGGGTGCAGGGGCCGCAGCTTGGGCCGCAGCCGCTTGCAGCAGGTATTGCACCAGCAAGCCCACCGGGCGGCCCGTAGAGCCTTTGGCGGCACCGCTTTTCCAAGCCGTGCCCGCAATGTCCAGATGCGCCCAAGGGGTGCCATCGACAAACTTTTGCAAAAACTTGGCTGCCGTGATGGAGCCACCGGGACGCCCACCCACATTGGCCATATCGGCAAAGTTGGACTTCAGCCCTTCGGCGTAATCGTCATCGAGCGGCAAGCGCCAGCAGGGGTCTTGCGCCGCCTCACCGGCGGTTTGCAAGGCACTGGCCAGCGCATCGTTGCTGGCAAACAGGCCGCTGCGCACACCACCCAAGGCAATCACGCAGGCACCCGTGAGCGTGGCAATGTCGATGATGGCGCTGGGCTTGAAGCGGGCCGCGTAGGTCAGGGCATCGCACAGCACCAAACGGCCTTCGGCATCGGTGTTGAGGATTTCAATGGTCTGGCCGCTCATGCTGGTCACTACATCGCCGGGTTTGACGGCACGACCACTGGGCATGTTTTCGCAGGCGGCAATCAAACCGACCACGTTGATCTCTGGTTGCAGTTCGGCCAGCGCTTGGAACACCCCCAGCACGCTGGCAGCGCCGCACATATCAAACTTCATCTCGTCCATCTCAGCGCCGGGCTTGAGCGAGATGCCGCCGCTGTCAAAGGTGATGCCCTTGCCCACCAGCACGATGGGCGCTTGGGATTTGGCCGCGCCGTGGTAGCGCAACTCAATAAAGCGCAGCTCCTCGTGGGTGCCTTGGGCCACGGCCATAAAAGCGCCCATGCCCAGTTTGCTC
>JAIESZ010000128.1 GCA_019745615.1 Burkholderiaceae bacterium | reverse complement strand
CCGACACAGCAAAGGCATTGACGAAGGTGGCAAACCCGGCCACCGGCACAAAATCTTGCGCTGGTTGGTAGCCGGGGTTTTTGACCACCAGTGGCAAGATGGAGATGGTGTGATCGTGCGACAAAAACAGCGTGGTGCCATCGGCGGGGGCAGCCTTGAGTGTTTGCGCCGCAATTTGCCCGCCTGCGCCGGGGCGGTTGTCCACCACCACCGATGTGCCCAGCGGCTCCTTGAGCTTGTCAGCCAAGAGCCGGGCAACCATGTCGGTGCCGCCGCCTGCCGGAAAACCGACCAGAATATGCACAGGCTTGGCCGTCTGTGCCAAGGCCGCAGCGCTGGCGGTGCACGTTACGGCCAAAGCGGCAGTGCGCAAGATACGGGTCAGAAAATGGCGACGCGGGGCAGACATGGGCGATGGCTCCAAAAATCAAGAAAAAGAAAAATGGCTATTTAATGGCGCATAGAGCCAGACACTTGCAACTGGTGCAGGGCAGTGTGCAGTTCGCTAGAGGCCAGCACGGCGCGCAGCTGTGCCAGCGCCGGGTGGCCCAAATAAGAGCGCAGATGGAAGGTGTCGGAGCCTAGATCGGCATCCAAGTCGTAGGCTTTGATAGAAGTCAACTGGCCCAGCGCCAGCTTTTCGCCCACACCAATACACAGATAACCCAGCGCCAGCAGCGGCACTTGTGCGTCATCAACGGCACTGGCCGGCGTCACCAACACCCGGCTGATGACCGAGACATCTTCCACCAAGGTGGTGGGCAGCTCCCACAAGCGCAGTACCAAGCTGGCAACCTCACCGGCGGCCAAACCAATCACTTCTTGCTCTAGTTTGGCACGGCGCAGCCGGTCTTGCATCAGCCATTCTTCTACGCCATTGCTGGGCAACAGCGAGGCCGCTGCCAGATGGCCAACAAACGCCAACACCACTTTGGTAGCCAAGACTCCTGGCTCAGGCAAGCCCAGCGCTTGGCCCAAGTACAGGCACAGCTCGCTGGCCGTGGCGCTGGCCTTCCAGATAGCATCAAACGAGCGCTGTGCGGATGCCAGCTCAGGGCGGAAGGCTTGCGCCAACATATATTGCAGGCAAACATTACGCACTGTGTCCATGCCCAGCAGCGTGACAGCAGGCTCAATGCTGGTCACGGGCTGAGGCAGGCCATACAACGGTGAATTGACGATGGCCAGCACCCGCGCCGCAATCAGCGGCTCGCCCATCAGCAGCTCACTCAGTTCTGCGGGATCAGCGCGGGTAAAAAAATCAGGCTCTAGCAGTTTTTGCATCGACAGCGGCGGGCGCGGAATGCCGCCAATCACTGTCATCAAGGCATGATGCCGTGCCGAAGACAAGTCGCGCTCCAGCATCCAATGGAATGCGGCCAACTCTCGTGGCGTATCCGCCGGCAAAGCCACGGTGCTGTGTGCCACAGATGCAGGCAGTGGGGCTGCGGCCTGTCCGTCCATTCCTGCCAGCGGCACCACAGGGCGCTTGGCAGGCAAGATAGTGGGGGGCTGTGGGGCGGGGTGGTGCGCCTGCTCTTGGCCCAGTTTCTGGGGGGTGTCGGTGTGGTGCTGGCGGGAGGCAGGGCGCAGCTTCCACCAGACCAAGGCAGCAAGGGCGATCAAAACAGGGATCAAGAGCAGCAAGGCAGGCACGGTTTCAACTCCTGGTGGATAGAAAAGCTGTCTATGCTAACGACTCTAGCCACGTTTTGGCCCCGGCACGGCACACCCAGCAGCAATTTCTAGGTATCCCTACAATGACCATCCCCCTCTGCCACCTCCCTGCACTGTGCGTTTTACCCGCCCCCGTCAACTGATTTTGCTGGCTTTGCTGCTTTCACTGGGGATTGGCGCTCTGTTTGTGCAGGCCATCTCGACCATGCGGCAAGACCAGTGGAATTTTGCCAGCCGCACCCAAGTCAACTTGGCCCATACGCTGGCACTGGCCGTACACCACACCTTAGATGGCTTTGAAGATGCGCTACTGCATGTGGCCACAGAAATGCAAACCACGCCCACCCCGTCCATTGCATCGGTCTTGGGCGAACGCAACTTGCCCGGCCTAGAGGCGGTGCTGGTGCTGAACCGGGCCGGACAGGTGGTGCTGGCCCCAGAAGCTGTGGCGTTGCCACCCAACACCCAGTTAAACCTTGAGGCTTTAGCGCTGTTGCCCTCAGACCAGCACCACGGGCTGCATGTGGGCAAGCCGATGGCAAGCCCCTTGTCTGGTATCCATGTATTGCCGATGAGCCACACCTACCGTGGTGCCGACGGCCAAGTGGCTGGAGTGGTGTTGGGGCTGATTCAATTGGAGCACTTTAATCGGTTGTTTTCCTCTGTCCAACTGGGGCCACAAAGCGGGATCAACTTATTTTTACGCAATGGCACGGTGGTGGTGCGCTTTCCGTACGGAGGGCAGGACACCGGCAAATCACTGGCTGGCACCGACAATATGCGCCGGTTGCAAGCGGCCCCCCAAGGCACATTTTCTAGCCAAGCGGTGTTCGATGGCATCTGGCGCATGTATGGGTTTGAATGGGTAGAGGGCTATCCACTGGTGATTAACGTAGCCCAAGCCGTGGACTCAGTGCTGGCCGACTGGCGGCGCAGCGCGGTATGGTTGGGGATTTTTGCCTTGGTGCTCATGGTGGCCTGCACTGGTTTGGCGGTGCTGTTTGCCCGTGAACTGGAGCGCCGCCAAGGCGTGAGCAGCCAGCTGCAACAAGCGCAACACGACCTGCGCACTATTTTGGACAATCTGCCCTCGATGGTCAGTTATTGGGACAGCGATTTGCACAACCGCTTTGCCAATCGAGCCACCGAACGCTGGTTTGGCATCTTGCCCGAACAGCTGCGCGGTATGCCCGCTGCTACCTTGCTAGGCCCCCAAGCTTATGCTGCCGTGCAGCCCTACCTAGAGGAGGCCTTGCAGGGGCAAGCCCAATCCTTTGAACGGCATCTGACCGATGCCCAAGGCCACAAGCGCCATGTCTATATCACCTACACCCCGGATTTGGACAACGGCCAAGTGCGTGGTATTTTGGCGCAGCTGATCGACATCACCGAGCGCAAGCGCATGGAAGATGAGCTGTTTGAAGAAAAAGAACGCATCCGCCTGACCCTGCGCTCTATTGGCGATGCGGTGGTCTGTACCGACGCCCAAGGGCACATCACTTACCTCAACCCAGTGGCCGAGCGCATGACCGGCTGGCCTCTGGCCGATGCCGCCGGTCAGGATGCTGATGTGGTGGTGCCCCTGTATCTGGGCTATGGCAACCAGCCCCAGCCCAGCCCCCTACACGATGTATTAAGCACCCGTTTATGCTGCGGGCCTACCCGTGGCGTAGCGCTGCACGGTAGGCAGGGGCAGCGTTACGATGTCGAAGAATCGGCCAGCCCGATCATTGACCGCCACGGCCAGCTCAGTGGTGCCGTCATGGTGCTGCACGACATGACCGAAACAACGGCAATGGCCGCGCGCATGGCGCATTTGGCCCAATACGACTCTCTCACTGATTTGCCCAATCGCCTACTATTGCAAGACCGCACCCGCCATGCGCTGGCTCAAGCGCGGCGCGATGGCAAGCTGCTGGCGGTGGTCTATCTGGATTTGGACGGCTTTAAGCAAGTCAATGACTGCCTAGGCCACGATGCGGGCGACCAACTGCTGGTGGAGTTTGCCCGGCGTCTGAAGGCCACAGTGCGCGAGTCTGATACCGTCTGCCGCCAAGGTGGCGATGAATTTGTGCTCTTGCTGCCGGGGCTAGACAACCCTGCCCACATTGAGCGGCTGGCGCACAAAATTTTGGCCACCTGCGAGGCCCCATTCCAATTGCAACAGGGCAGCGGCGGCGCTGGCCACACCAGTTTCGTAGGCGTCAGTGGGGGCGTGGCGTTGTTTGCCCAACATGGCAACTCTTTTGAAGCGTTGGCACGCCATGCCGATGAAGCCATGTATACGGCCAAGCGTGCCGGGCGGGGCCGTTTTTATCTCTACCAAGGCGAAGGGCTAACCCCAGCCGCTATTGCTCCACGCCCAGCCTGAACCATTTGCCATGACCGACCTTGCCCATATCACCTGTATTGAAGACCTGCGCCAATTAGCCCAACGCCGTGTGCCACGCATGTTTTATGACTATGTGGATACCGGCTCTTACACCGAGAGCACCTACCGCGCCAACGAGGCCGATTTGCAACGCATCCGCCTGCGCCAGCGCGTAGCTATCAACCTGAGCGGGCGCAGCACCCGCAGCACGATGGTGGGCCAAAGTGTTGCCATGCCGGTCGCACTGGCACCCACTGGCCTGACAGGTATGCAGCACGCCGATGGCGAAATTTTGGCCGCCCGTGCCGCTCAAGCCTTTGGTGTGCCGTTCACGCTCTCGACCATGAGCATCTGCTCCATGGAAGACGTGGCAGCGCACACCGGGCGGCACCCGTTTTGGTTCCAGTTGTATGTAATGCGCGACCGTGATTTTGTGGGCCGCCTGATAGATCGGGCTAAGGCGGCAGGCTGCTCGGCGCTGCAACTGACCTTAGATTTGCAACTGCAAGGCCAGCGCCACAAAGATATCAAAAACGGCCTGTCAGTGCCAGTGCGGCCCACGCTGGCCAATCTGCTCAACTTGGCCAGCAAGCCGCGCTGGTGCCGCGCTATGCTGGGCACGCCCCGGCGCACCTTTGGCAACATCATCGGCCATGTGCAGGGGGTCGATAGCCTGTCTTCTTTGGGCGCTTGGACGGCAGCGCAATTTGACCCAACGCTCAACTGGAACGATGTGGAATGGATCAAGCGCCGCTGGGGGGGCAAGCTCATCCTCAAGGGCATCATGGATGCCGAAGATGCCCGCCTTGCCGTAGCCACGGGGGCCGATGCCATCATCGTCAGCAACCACGGCGGACGCCAATTAGACGGTGCGCCATCCACTATTGAAGCCTTGCCGGCCGTCGTACAGGCCGTGGGCCAACACACAGAGGTGTGGATGGACGGTGGCATTCGCAGCGGGCAAGATGTGCTCAAGGCGCTGGCTTTGGGCGCACGCGGCACCTTGATTGGGCGCAGCTTTTTGTATGGCTTGGGGGCAGCGGGTCAAGCGGGCGTGACGCGGGCGCTAGAGCTCATCCACAAAGAGTTGGACACGACCATGGCCTTTTGCGGCCACACCGATATCCGCACGGTAGATGCTTCGGTGCTGTGGCCGGGTAGCTACCCACAGCCACGGGGGGCCTGCTGATGGCAGCGTCTCCGGATTGGTTATGGGTACCTGTGGTGCTGGTGGCCGCACTGGCGCAAACCGTGCGCAACACAGCGCAGCGCTCGTTAACTTCTGAATTGGGCACAGTGCCCGCCACCTTGGTGCGCTTTTTGTACGGGCTGCCATTTGCGGTGGTCTATTTGGCCGCCTTGTACCTGCTGTTGCCCGCAGCGCGGGTGCTGCCGCAGTTCAGCGCCAGCTATGTCGGCTGGATTGCCTTGGGGGCACTGTTCCAAATTTTGGCAACGGCGGCATTGTTGCGCGCAATGGAGGAGCGCAATTTTGCCGTGGCCGTCACGCTGGCTAAAACCGAAGTGCTGCAAGTAGCCTTGTTTGCTGCCGTGTTTTTGCACGAGCTGCCCACCCCTTTGGCCTTGGTGGCGATGGTGCTATCGACGCTGGGCGTGGTCACGCTGTCTTTACCGGGGCGCGGGCAGTGGCTATCTTTGTCGGCTTGGTTAAGCCCGTCAGCCTTGTATGGGCTGGCCGGTGGTGCCTGTTTTGCTATTGCCACGGTATGCTTTCGGGGTGGCGCGCTGGCGCTGGATGCCGCCTCGCCGTGGGTGTCGGGGGCTTGGGGGGTGTTGTTGGCCCAAAGCCTGCAATCGGTGGGGCTGGGGGCTTGGGTTGCTCGGCGCAGCCCACAGGGGCTGGCACCACTGTGGCGGGCTTGGCGGGTATCGTTGCTGACCGGCGCGATGGGGGCGACAGCTTCTATTGCTTGGTTTACAGCATATGCTTTGCAAAGTGTGGGGCAGGTGCGCACTTTGGGCATGATTGAGGTCGTGTTTAGCTATTTTGTCTCGCGGCGTATCTTGAGTGAGCAACTGCTCTGGCAAGAAAAAACCGGCATGCTGATGGTGGTGGCCGGTTTGGTGCTGATTTGCTGGTTTTGATCGGCGTGCGGCCACTGCTGACCATGCAGTAATCTAATGGCAGAGCAGCAAGAAGAAAAAAATACAAAACCACTCGCTCCTGTCCAGTTATAAACTCTCGCGCACCAAAGTAGGACGGTTTTGAGGAGGAGACCCATTCATGCGTGTGAATTTGCCCGTGACAGATCAGGAGTACGATTTTCCTGCACAAAATATGTTGGTGTC
>JAIESZ010000254.1 GCA_019745615.1 Burkholderiaceae bacterium | reverse complement strand
CCAGAAAAATCAAACCCCTCGGCGGCATAAGCATCGGGGATGTTGACCGTCTGGCCGGTGTTGGCGGCAAAAGCGGCTACCAGATGGTTGTTGGGCGAACCATCGGCTTGTTGCAGTGGCAGCTCGTGAAACAGGCCAGAAATAGGCTGACCACTGGTGCCACCCAAAGCAATACCCAGTGAATCGGTACGCACAATCTCAAAATGCAGATGGCGTCCGTCTTGACTGAGCAGGTAGAGGGTGCCACCATCGGCGTGGGTGATGGCCTTGGCGGCGAGCAAGATTTTTTCTAGCAGGCAATGGAGATCGCGCTCGCTAGACAGGGCTGCGCCAATCTCATTGAGCTGCTCGAAACGCCGGAACAGAGTGTCTGTTGTTTCCATCAAGGCCACCTTTTTGTCTGCTGCTGCACAGGCCGTGCGCCATCGAGCCTATTGCAGCACAAATGCCTGCCTTTCAGTGCTGATGGCCGTGGGCACCATGCACATGGCGGTGGGCAATCTCAGGGGCAGTGGCAGCGCGCACCTCAGTGACGGTGCCTTGAAACCGCAGCGCCTGACCGGCCAGTGGGTGGTTGCCATCCAGATGCACCTCGGTGCCTTTGATTTTGACGACATGGAACACTTGGGGCTGACCATCGGGGCCGGGGCCTTGCAATTGGCCGCCCACCTTCACCCCCGGAGGAAACTCGCTTTTAGGGATGGTATGCACCAGCGACTCATCGCGCTCACCAAAGGCATCGGCAGCCGACAGCTCTAGCGTGGTGCTAAAGCCGACGGCTTGGCCGTCTAGGGCTGCCTCTACTTTGGGAAAAATACCTTCGTAGCCACCGTGCAGGTAAGCGAGGGTGCCACTATCGAGCAGCTTGCCTTGGGCGCTGCTCACTTGGTAGCGAAGGGTAACGGCAGTGTCAGGGGTAATGTGCATAGTGTGGATGGTTCAAGGGTTAGATGGAGCCATAGTGGGCTGTAGTGGCGGCGAGTCCATGCCGCGCAAACTGACACCACCCGACTGGCGCATGTTGCGATCGCCCAGCACGGGTTTGTTGTAGGCGGTGCCCAGCATTTGCCGCCAAGGTTCGAGTTTGCTACGCAACTCGCTGGCATTGACGATGTCAGCCTCGTAGCGCTGCAACACGCGCCATGCCGTTTCGATCAGCTTGGCGTTCAGGCTGGCTACGCCTTGGGCCAGCAGCGTTTCTACCGTTTTTTGCGGTTCGCCGTTGCGGCTGGGTGCCAAGGCTTGCTCTAACAGGCGCAGCACTTGGGTGTTGGAGGCCGTCAAAATTTCGGACATGGCTGGGTGCTTTTTGGCTGCTCCGACCAACAACTCGGCCATCGCCATCGAGGTGGCAAAACGCATGCCCAGCGTGCGTACCATGCCTTCAGTTTCTGATGGCGTGATATTGCGCGTAGACAGCAGCGCCAACACCGAGAGCAGGTTGCAGGCCGCCTCAAAATCAAAATCAGGCTCTAAGACAGCCTTGGTGAGCAACTCTAGCGCCTGCAAGGTTTCGGCCTCGCCCTGCTGCATACAGGCGTCCAACACCCGCAGGGCTTGCACCATGCGTTGCAGGCGCACCGATTCTGGGTTGCGGTCGGCCATTTGTTGCAGCTCTTGCAGAAAACCGCGCAGTTGCTTGGGCTCATCAATTTCAAAGCGGGCCATGCCCAACAGCGCCAGCGTTTGGCCGTCAAACATTTTGGAGCCCAGACCCAAACGGCGGGCGCGCTCTAAGAAGCCAATGGCTTTTTCTTTGTCACCCAAATAGAGCGCCAGCATGCCGTGGCGCTGCAAGCGCGCAATGGAGGTGGGCGTGAGGTCGGTGGCGGCTTGGTGCGCTTTGAGGGCTTCTTCAAACTGCCCCATTTCCATCAGGGTGCGTGCCAAGTTGTCGTAGGCATCGGCATAGGTGTGCTCTTCTTCAACCAGCTTTTCTAGCAAGGGCTTGGCTTTGTGGGCTTGGCCCATTTCTAATTGCACCCGCGCTAGGCCCAAGCGCGCCCATGAGGAGTTTTCAACCGCAATCACATCCTCGTACAGGTGCTGTGCCTGCTCAAACTTGGCCAACCGCAGCAACAGTTCTGCCCCGACGCGGGCAGCAAACATATGGTACTGGCCACGTTCGTAAAAACGCGACAGGCACAGTTGCAGACTGCGATCAAAATCTTGTGCATCAATGCTCTGGTAGATATCTTGCAGGGCCACCTTGCGCTTGCGCGCCTGTGAGATGCGCTCTTGCAAGCGCGCCGCCGTAAAGGGCTTGAGCAGATAGCAGTCGAGCATAGACTCTGCCGCCTCAGACACTTTGCTGTAGGAGGCTTCGGAGGTCACCATGACAAAAATGGTGGCCAGCGGCAACATGCCACCCCGGCGCAAATCGTCTAGCAAGTCTTGCCCTGTTACGGACTCTTGCGGAAAGTTTTGCTCGCACAGCACGATGTCGAAGGTTTGCGCCTCTAGGTGTTTGCGCGCATCACTGGCGCGCGAAACCTGTCGGATAGATTTGACGCCCAGTTCGCGCAATTGCGCGCCCATCACGCTGCGGGTGGTGGTATTGGCATCAGCCACCAAGGCCGTAGCCTGGGTGAAGTCATTGGTCAGGGATTTGGAAGGCCAGCTCATACCCCGATTTTGCCCCGGTGTGGGTGCCTGTGGTGTGAATGAAGATAAATCGGATTAGCCACCGCGCCGCGCCACCGCATACAGCCCCTGTACTTTGGGCACGTTTTCTTCTAATTCTTGGATACGCTGCGGGCCACTGGGGTGGGTAGACAAGAAGGCCAGTCCGCCCGTTTTACCCCCGCTGGCTTGGCCCATTTTGCGCCACAGGCTGACGGCGGCGGTGGGGGCATAGGCGGCACGGGCAGCGATTTCTAGCCCGACCAAGTCGGCATCGCTCTCGTCACTGCGGCTAAATTGCAGCGTGAGCAACTGCCCGCCCAAATTGGCAGCCAAAGTGCCCAAGTCGCCCAGCCCCAGTAGTTGCGCCCCTAGGCGCAGGCCGATGTTGGTGGCTTGGGTTTTGACCAAACGCTCACGGGCGTGTTCGCGCAGGGCGTGGGCCATTTCGTGGCCCATGACCATCGCCACCTCATCGTCGGTGAGTTGCAGTTTGCTCAGAATGCCGGTGTAGAAGGCAATTTTGCCGCCGGGCATACAAAAGGCATTGATCTGTGGGCTGCCAATGAGGTTGACCTCCCAGCGCCAACTGCGCGCTCTGGGGTTCCACGGCGATGTAAAAGGCAGCAGGCGCTGTGCGATGGTGCGCAGGCGCTGCAACTGCGGGTGGCCGTCGGGGGCCAAGGCACGCTGGGCACGTGCTTGTTCTAACATCTGGCCGTATTGCTGCACGGCAGCCGCCTCTAGGCTTTCGGCGGGCACCAGCTTGCGCAGGGCAGAAGCGTTGCCTACCTCCACTTGGGCCAAAGCTGGAGCAGCCACGCTGGCCCCCGCCGCCAGCAAAAAGCCACGGCGGGCCGACCACGGCGAAGAGGGAGCAAAGCAACGCTGGCACATACGGCAAAGAGCGGCTTAGGCCGACGCTACATTGCGCCGCAGCACCACGGGCTTACCCCCCAAACGCTGCTTGCACATCCAATGCGACAGGGCCGAGTCTAAATAATCGGCATGGCCCGGAAACCAGCGTGCCAGCTCGTCGGCCAGCTCGCGGCAAATGGTGCTGTTGCCTTGCGCCAGCAGTTCGCGCACTTCAAGCACCGAGTTCATCACGGCGGTGTGTTCGTCAATATGGCATTCGCGGGCTGGAAACTCTGTCTCGACCATCCACGTTTTTTCTTCATCAAAATGCTTTTGCGCGTGCATGATGAAGACTTCGAGCAGCGCGGGCAGCTCGGCGTCAGGGGCGGTTTGCAACTGGCCCACCAGCTGCACAAACTCATGGTGGATATCGTCCATTGGCGTAAAGCCCAGCAGGAAGGCATCGCTCCATTGCAGAGTATCAGCATCAGCGCCAGCGCCAGCGGGGGGAGGAGGAGTCAATGAATGGGACATAGCAAAAGCAAAGCAGCGTTTTCAAAAAGCAAGAGGCACACGCGGCCATGCAAGCCCGCCGGTGTGGGGGTGCGCCAGCAGCCTCAGCCGCCGTGGATAGCCGCCGCCACAATGATGCTGATGCCTAAGCACATGGCTGCCACCACCATGGCCAAGGCTTTGTTTTGTTTTTCCACAATCTCCCCCCACAGGTCATAGGGGGTGAGCTTGTCAATGATGATAAAGCTGATCCAGAACACCAGCACACCCACCAAAGCAAACAAGATTGAGCCCAAAAATGTGGCTGGACGTAGCCATTCAAGTCCCATCATGATGATCTCCGGAAAAAAGTTTATTTATGACCACCGCCAGTGGAAAAGCCGCCAAAGGAGCCGCCCGAACTGCGGTAACTACTCCCCCCCCCAGAGCCTCCACTGGAGTTGTTCGAGCAGGTGCTCAGGAGCACCAAAATAATGATGATGACAATGGCAATCAATATCAGGGTGCCACAGCCTACCCCTGAGCTGCTAGACAAGGGGGCCGCATCTTGGCGTTTGAACAGGTTTTTATCGGCATCGAGCTTAAAGGCGGCGGCCACGGCCTCACTGCTGATCTTGTTGCCATGCGACCAAGTCACTTCCTGCGGCGTTTGCTCCATCGCCAACAAGCCCTTGGGGCCAGAAAAATCGCGGTTAAAGGTTTTTTGGCCGCGCTCTACCGGCCAGTAAAACTCGCCCAGCACATAGGTGGTTTGGGCGTTGTAGCTGTATTGCAGTTCGTAGCTGCTACCCAAGTAACTGGCCGTTTGGCCTCCGCCCGCCAGTTTGGGCGCGCCGGTGGTGGGGCGCACGAGGCTCCAGCCATCTTCGGCATCGACTAAAAAGCAAAAGCCGCGCTTGCGGTGAAACAGCAGGTACTCGCTCCAGCCAAATTGCTCATCGTCGCCGGGCTCTTGGCCCATGCGGTGCTGAAAGCCCACCACCTGCCAAGGCACCCCTTCCAACTGGCCTAGGCTGCCCAAGGCAATCAGTGGCTGCACGGGTTCATCTTGCAGGGCGTGGCGCAATTCGCCGCCCACGCCGCTATCCAAGGTGATGATGCTGGCGCACGATGGGCAAGTCACGCTCTTGGTGCTGCTCAGTTTGACTGGCACCGGCGCGCCGCAGTTGGGGCAGTTGAACTGGCGGCCAGTTTCCTCTTTGACCGATTCTTCTTTCAAGCCCTGCAAGTGCAGGTCTTCAAGCTGGATGGCGCGGCCCCGTTCTACCTTGGGCGGTGTGCTGCCGTAGTCGATAGACAGCACCTCGCCGTCTTCGCTGCGCAGCTCAACGATGCCAAAATTTTCGCCCAGCGCGGGCAGCTTGGGCAGTTCGCCTTGGGCCGACATCAACGCTGCCTGCACATTGGCTGCCACGCTGTAGGGCTTGCCATTGATGGCGGTGGTCATGCCCACACGAAATTGGCTGGCCGCAGGCAGGTTGCGCCCGGCATCTACCGGACGGGTAAAAACGTAGGCCCCGTTGTCCTCGCCCAGTGTGGCCGTGCTCCCATCGTTGAGGAAGGCAACCCACTCCGTCCAAGTGCCGGTGTCGGCCTTGTATTGCAAGCGCCCAATCAACGTGAACGGCACATTTTGGCCGTTGAGCGCAATACGCCCGCTGGCATTGAGCTGCAAGGGGCTGTGGTCGTCAAACAGCTCGGCCATCTTGCCCAAGCGCTGCAACACATCGCCATTGCGCACTACCGTGCTTTGGCAGTAGCCACAAACGGCGTGCGTGGACTGTGCGCTTTTAAACTCTACCGGCGCGCCACAGCCGGGGCAGGGGGCGCGGTAGCTGCGCTGGGGGGTGTCGGAGGCCATCCGGGCCGCTTAGACCAGTTTTTTCAGCAGTTCGGCCTTTTTGGCATCGAACTCTTCCTGCGTCAGGATGCCCTTGGCTTTGAGGTCGGCCAGTTTTTCGAGGGTAGACATCACCTCGTCGGGGGAGATACCTACCGGGGTAGCCGCTGGCGCTGGTGCAACGCTGGCTGGGGCCGCCGGTGCCGCATGGACGCCGCCCAAGCCCGATTGCAGGTTTTGCGCCAGCAACTGGCCCATCGCCATGCCTGCCCCCAAGCCCATCGCATCACCCGCAACGCTGCCACCCCCACCGGCTTGCCCAGCGGCTGCGGCAAATTGCGGAATGGCTTGTGCGGTTTGGTACTGCATGAATTTGCCCATGTCGTTGCCGATCATGCCCATGCCAATTTTTTGGTCGAGCAGCTTTTGTAGCTCTTCGGGCAGCGACAGGTTTTGTACCGTCAGGGTCTCTAACTTGAGGCCAATTTTGGCAAAGGCAGGCTCTAGCTCTTTGGACAGCGCATT
>JAIESZ010000118.1 GCA_019745615.1 Burkholderiaceae bacterium | reverse complement strand
CTAGCCCCCGGTATTGCCTTGGGCGGCATTGCTGCCAGTTTGGGCGTGTTTGCCTTGCTCAAAGGCTCTTATTTGGCGCTGTTTTTTGGTGTCTTTGTGGGCTTTTCGGCCTTACAAATGTTCCGCGACCGCAAACCGGCCCCGACGCGACAAATGCCGGGCACTGCGGGGCAGTTGGCCGCAGGCAGTGGCATTGGCTTTTTGGCCGGATTGGTGGGGGCCGGGGGCGGTTTTATCAGCGTGCCCTTCATGACGTGGTGCAATGTGCCCATCCACAATGCGGTGGCTACCAGCGCGGCCTTGGGTTTTCCGATTGCCGTGTTTAACGTCGCCGGTTATGTACTGGGTGGCTCGTCCGTGCTAGGCCTGCCCGCCTATTCACTGGGTTATCTCTGGCTGCCCGCCTTGGGGGTGATTGCCGCTTGCAGCATATTCACAGCTCCGCTGGGTGCCCGTGCCGCACACAGCTTGCCCGTGCGCCAGCTGCGGCGCGTATTTGCCAGCCTGCTGTTTGTACTGGCTGCGTATATGCTCTGGAAAGGTTACGGCGCGCTCTAAGGGCGTGTTGACGACCTCAGCGCGCCGATTTGAGCGTCCTAGGCTGGTAACCCCAGCAAACGCGCCGCATTACCGTAGAGGAATCGCTCTACCACGTCGTCGCGAAAGCCCAGCGCCAAAAAGTCTTCTATCGTTTGACCGATAGGCCGGAATGGGTACGACGAGCCAAACAAGAACTGCTCACCCAAAAAGCTGTTGGCCGCCTCCACATAAGCCTGTGTTCCTGGTTGGAACAGGTACATATCGGGCACCAAAGAGATATTCTCATAGCGAAACGCCACGCCAATTGCTTGCTGCACATTGGGCCAATAGCCGTGGTAGGCCACCAAACGCAAGCGCGGAAAAGCCTGTGCCACCTGTGCCAAGGGCGCTGGGTCGTTGTAGCGCAGATCCGGCGTGGTTGGGCCACTCATCAAAAAGATCGGAATGCCCAAGTCTTGGGCCAAATCGTAGATCGGGAAATACACCGGATCATCCGGATGGCGCGCTGGGGCACCAAAGCCCGGCTCTAGATCAATGCCAGCCAGCCCCAAGGTACGCACAGCACGTTCTACCTCGGCCAGTGCGGCCTCGGTGCCCTGCAAGGCCGGATCCACAGCGCCAATACCAATCAGCTCGGGGTGCCCCTGCACAATCTGGTGGATGGTATCGTTGGGCAAGTGCTGGCCGGGGGTGTGGCGTCCCACCACCACGGCGTGGGACAAGCCCGCGTCGCGCACTTCAGCCAAAAACCCTTCGGGGGTGCGCGAGCGGGCAAAGTGCAAATCATCACCACGGGTACCGACGCGCCGGTTCAGCCAGCGGGCCACGCCTTCGCCCGGAGAATCGGGCGTAGCCCCAAAAAAATCATGCAAATAGGCTGGGCGGCAGCGCATGTCAATCACACGGTGGCCGCTGGCAGTGCGGGGGGCTTGCAAAGTAGTAGTCATAGGTAAGATGGTTTGCAATGCTGGATATTTAGCGCGATTCGGTGGCGCGGGCGTCAAAAGCACCGCCAGTCAGAGTTTGGTCGCGCAAGTTCACCGGCTTTTTGCCCGGCAACAGCGGGAATACCAGCTCGGCAAAACGGATGGATTCTTCAAGGTGCGGGTAGCCGGAGAGCACAAAGCTGTCCACGCCCAAGTCGATGTATTCTTGCAAGCGGGCGGCCACTTCTTCGGGGTTGCCCACCAACGCGGTGCCAGCGCCACCACGCACCAACCCAACCCCCGCCCACAAATTGGGCCCCACCACCAATTGGTCGCGGCGGCCACCGTGCAGCGCGGCCATGCGGCGCTGGCCTTCAGAGTCCATGCGCGCATAGTTTTGTTGTGCGCGTTCAATCTCTTCGTCACTCAAGTGGCTGATGAGGCGGTCGGCAGCGGCCCACGCTTCGGCACTGGTTTCGCGCACAATCACATGGATGCGGATGCCAAAACGCACAGTGCGGCCATACTTGGCAGCACGCTCGCGCACATCGGCTATCTTTTTGGCTACTGCCTCGGGTGGTTCACCCCAAGACAAGTACGCATCGACGTGCTTGGCAGCCAACTCGTGTGCGGCTGGCGAGGAGCCACCAAAATACAGCGGTGGATAAGGTTTGCTCACCGGCGGGAAGAAGTTTTGTGCCCCTTCTACGCGCAGGTGCTCGCCCTCAAAATCTACCCGTTCGCCTTGGAGCAGTTTGCGCCAGATGGTCAAAAACTCATCCCCAGCGGCATAACGGGCATCGTGGTCGTAAAAAATGCCATCGCCCGCCAGTTCTACCGCATCACCACCGGGCACCACATTGAGCAGCAAGCGGCCATTCAGGGCTTGGTCTAAGGTGGCTGCCTGCCGTGCAGATGCTGTGGGGTTGCCCAAAGAGGTACGCAAAGCCACCAGCAGCTTGATGCGCTGCGTGACCGGCACCAAGCTGGCCGCCGTGACCCACGGGTCAAGGCAGGAGCTGCCGGTAGGAATGAGCAAACCATCGTAGCCCAAATGTTCTGCTGTGACGGCAATTTGGCGCAGGTAGGCATTGCTGGGCGCACGGCCAAAATCAGACTTGCCCAAATAGCGGGTATCGCCAGAGGTGGGGAGAAACCAGAAAATATCGAGGCTCATGGTGTTTCCTTGTTGGAGGTGGTGGGATAGGGGAGGTCGGTATCGTCTGCGTCCGCAGGGTGCTTGCGCGAGCCGCTCACTTCGCCCAGCCGAATCAGGCGGGCGCGCACAATGTTGCGGCTCACACCCAAGAGGCGGGCAGTTTCACTTTGGCTGTAGTGGCAATAGCGGAACACTTCGCGCAGCAAGGTGTCTTCTACGCTCTGGTAAAGGTGGGCCGCGTTGGCATCGCACAATTGGCGAATGGCGTGGCGCAGTGCCGCGTGGGCCGCACTGTCACCTTGAACAAGGGATGTTTGCGGCTTGGGCAGCTGCGCCGGTGTAGTGGTCTCTGGCTCTGGGGCCAGCAGATGCGCTGCTGATGGGGCAGGTACTACGGCGGTAGCGCTGGCAGGGTGCAACAGGCGCAGGCTACTGGCATCGAGCACCTCGCCATCACACAGCAACAAGCTGCGATGGATAGTGTTTTCTAGCTCGCGCACATTGCCCGGCCACGGGGCCTGCATCAGCAACTGCTCGGCTTGGGGTGTCAGGCGCAGCCGGGCATAGCCCAGCTTGCGGCTGTACAACTCCATGAAGTAACGCGCCAGCGGCACGATATCGCCGGGGCGCTCGCGCAGGGTCAGCACATGCAGCCTGACCACATTGAGCCGGTAGTACAGGTCTTTGCGAAAGCGCTTTTGCTGCACCATCTCATCCAGATCGGCGGTGGCGGCAGCCACAATGCGCACGTCGATGGGAATGGGCTTGCGTCCACCCAAGCGCACAATTTCGTGTTCTTGGAGCACGCGCAGCAGCTTGTTCTGCACCGTCAACGGCAAATCATTGATCTCATCGAGAAAAATGGTGCCACCATGTGCAGCCTCAAACCAGCCAATCTGGGTACCAAAGGCACCAGCAAAAGCGCCGTTTTCGTGCCCAAACAGTTCGGCATCCACCAGCGCTTCAGAAAAAGCCCCACAACTGACCACGACAAACGGGCCATTGCGCCGGGCACTGCGGTAATGCAGATGGCGGGCAATCAGCTCCTTGCCGGTGCCAGTCTCACCCGTAATGAGGATGTTGGCATGGCTGGGGGCCACCTGCTCGACTTCGGCCAACAGGGTTTTGGAGCGCGGGTCTTCAAAAATCCAATCAAACGTACTGCTGTCTTGGCCGGGCGGTGGAGGCCAGATCGGAAGGGTGGCAGCCATCAAGGTATCGCTCAGGAATAGAACGAAGGCGAAGGAATCTCACCATTGAGCGCCCAGTCACCCAGCTCTTTGAGCTTGTAATCAACGGGATCGTGCAGCGTTTGGGTGCGCAAATTGCGCCAAAAGCGATCCAGCCGCAATGCGCCGTGGGTGGCACGGGCACCAGTGGTCTCAAAAAAGCGGCTCGATACGTCCAACCCGACTCTGGTAGATGCCACCTTGGCTGCTGCAATCGCTACGGCTACTTGGCCGCGCTGCTGCGCATCCAGCGCTTCGCCCCGGCTCCAAGCAGCATCAAACAGCTCGGCAGCGTTGCGCGCCAGCAGGCGCACGCTCTCCAAACCGACAAAAAACTCACCATAGTGCAGCAGCGTATAGGGGTCTTGGTTGGCCTGTTCCGCGCCAGAACGGAACCAAGGGCGCGACTCGTTCAGGGTGTAGTGGCGAGACTGCGCCAAAGCGCCTTCACCCAAGCCCAGAAACAGATGGACAAAAATAAGCTGCGCCAGCAAGGGCCGCAGCGACGAGAACGGCGTGGACAGCGGGCCGGGGTCGAGCAGCAGCTCAGTGGCCTCCACCCGCACCTTTTCAAACAGGGCGCTGCCGCTGTCGGTCTGGCGCTGGCCCATGTTGTTCCAATCGTAGTTGAGGGTGATGCCAGCCCGTGAGGTGGGCACCGCCGCAATCAACAATTTGCCACTGCTCTCATCCACACCAGAGGCCACCAGCATTTCAGAATCTGCCGAGCCGGAGCAAAAACTCTTTTTGCCCGAAAACTCATACCAGCCGTCGAGTTTCCGCACCACGGTGCGGGTATCGAGTGGGTTGAGGGCATTACCCCAAAACCAGTTCTTGCGCGCCGTCTGCTCTAACCAAGGCTCCCACTGGTCTGAGCGCGAAAACAGCCGCACCGTCGCCAGCAGCAAATGGTGAAAGCCATACACGTGGGCAATCGAGCTATCCACTTGGGCAAAGGTGCGCACCGTGTCCAGAATTTGGCTCCAGTTCAGCCCTTGGCCGCCGTATTCTTGCGGGATAGACAAAGACAGCAGCCCGCTGCGGCGCAGCGCATCGCGCTCGGCCTTGGGGGTGCCGCCGCGAATGTCGCGCTCCACGGCGGTTTCGGCAAACTCGCGCGCCAAAGCGGCGGTGATCTGTTGGTAAGGCAAGGGAGGGATTTCCGGCATGGTGCTAGAGGCGTTGGTTGGTATGAGGGGCCGTGGTGGTCTACAAACCCCAGATCAGGTGTACCAAGTGGCTTCGGGGATTTCACCCAGCAGGGCATAGGCCCCGACCTCACGGCGCTTGTAGGCGATCGGGTCGTGCAGCGAGTGGGTGCGCAGATTGCGCCAGTAAATATCCAGCCCGACGTCGTTAGAAGTGGCGCGGGCACCCGTGACTTCAAACACGCGGGTACCAATCTCCAGCCCCACATCCACTGCCACTTGCTTGGCGGCGGCAATACGCACCGCTACCTCTCCCCGCTGCTGTGGGGTCACGCTGTCGCGGTCAGCGTGCAGCAGTTGGGCAATTTCTGCGCCAGTGACGTCCGCCAGCGCTTGTGCTGCCCACAGGCGCGATTGCAGCGTGCCATAGGCTTCTAGGATGTACCACTCTTCGGTGGCGCTTTGTTTGTTGTCGCCGCCATAGGGCCAAGCACGGGTTTTACTCTTGGTGTAAGTCGCTGCGGTTTCCAGCGCACCTTGGGCGGTGCCGAGGTAGATTTCGGTAAAAATCTGCTGAATCGCAGGCAAATTCAGGGTGGCATAGGGGCGATCTTGATACACCTTGTCCACGTAGCCTGCTGCGCCACTCCAATCAATCACCACGTCTTGAATAGTCACACTGCCCGACTCACTCAGGCGGTGGCCTAGGTGGTTCCAGTCGTCGTGGTAAATGATGCCCGGCTGCTTGGATGGCACGATGGCAAAGATATGCTTGTCCGTGCCCGACAAAATGCCTTCCAGCACCGTGAGGTCAGAAATTTTGGAGCCAGTGCAAAAACTCTTGCGCCCGTTGTAGTGCAGTTTTCCGTCCACTTCTTCGGTGATGACCACATCACCATCGCGTGGGTTGACGGCACCGCCAAAGAACAGATTTTGTGAGGTGTATAGCGCCTCTACGGCCTCAATTTGCGCTGGGGTGCCCACCAACCGTACTGCCCAAGCCCACAAATAATGGTAGGCCAACAACTGGCCGATGGAGCCATCGCCACTCGAAACCTTGCGAATAATCTGGTAGGCCGTTTCCCAGCGTTGACCACCGCCGCCATGCTGCACTGGGCCTAGCAAGGTCGTCAGACCCGAATCCTTGAGTAATTGCACTTCGGCATACGGAACGGCTTGGGCGCGGTCTCGGGCCACTTGGTCTTGGGCCAAGATGGCGGCCACTTCAGCGGCCCGTGCCAGCCACCCTTCGGCTGTGGTGGGGGTGGCTTGCTCGGCCCAGCGGGAAATATGCGTTGCAGTCGTCGTCATGGTGAAATCTTTCGTCAAT
>JAIESZ010000045.1 GCA_019745615.1 Burkholderiaceae bacterium | reverse complement strand
ATCACGGTTTCCGAATCAACCACGGTAAAGCCTGCCATTTGCGCCGCTTCCTTTTGCTGTTCGTCGATCCAGTGCGCTGGCAAACCAAAGGCGGGGTCGGTGGTGGGGGTGCCAATCAAGGGTGTGGTGATACCGCCGGGGTTGATTGCTAGGTACATCCCAGGAAAGGCTTCGCCCTCGCCCACCACCACGCCGCGCAGTGTCAGGCGGTAGGCGCTGGGCTTGAGTTCGAGGTTGTCGCGCACATGGACGGGAGGTGGCAAAAAGCCCACCTCTTGGGCAAATTTGCGCCGCACGCCCTTGATGCGCGTGAGCAGATCGCCTTGGCGTGATTTATCTACCAGCGCAATCAGGCGATAGCCCAGCTCTAGGCCCAGCAGATCGACGGGTTGTAGATCGTCCCAAGTAGCATCGGTTTCAGCCGGGGTTGGCACGGCTGCGGGGGCCTCAGATGGCGGTGGGGCCTTGGCGCGTTGCAGCAGCGTCCATGCCCAATAACCCAGCCCTGAGCCTACGCCCAAAAATACCATATGCGGCATACCGGGAATCACACCCAGCAAAATCAGAATGCCCGCTGTTACACCCAGCACGCGCGGCGAGGTAAACAGTTGGAGCACGATCTGTTGGCCCATGTCCGAGTCTTTGCCCACGCGGGAGATCACCATGGCGGCGGCCACCGAGATCAGCAAGCCCGGAATCTGCGCCACCAGCGCATCGCCCACCGCCATCAGAATGTAGGTGTCAGCCGCTTTGCCAGCGCTCAGGCCGTGTTGCAGCACGCCCACAGCAAAGCCGCCAATGATGTTGATGAACAAAATCAAAATACCGGCCACGGCATCGCCGCGCACAAACTTAGAGGCACCGTCCATGGAACCAAAAAAGTTAGCTTCTTCGCCCACTTCAGCGCGGCGGCGTTTGGCTTCTTTCTCGTCAATCAGGCCCGCATTCAGGTCAGCATCTACCGCCATCTGTTTGCCGGGCATGGCATCCAAGGTAAAGCGGGCTGACACTTCAGCAATACGCTCGGCACCTTTGGTAATCACAATAAAGTTGATGACCACCAAAATGGCAAACACGATCAAACCGACCGCAAAATTGCCGCCAATCAAAAAGTGGCCAAAGGCTTCAATCACTGCGCCCGCAGCACCGGGGCCGGTGTGACCCTCCAGCAGCACCACGCGGGTGGAAGCCACGTTCAGCGACAAGCGCATCAAGGTAGACAGCAGCAGCACCGACGGAAAGGCTGCAAAGTCCAACGGCTTGAGCATGTAGGCTGCCACCATCATCACCATCAGCGCTACGGCAATGTTGATGGTAAAAAACACATCCAGCATCCAAGCCGGAATGGGTAGCACCATCAGGGCCAAAATGGCGACAACTAACAGGGGGGCCGACATGCCTTGGGCAGCAGTGGCGCTGTTGCCCATCCATTGGCGGGCCGAGTTCACAGAAAGGCTCATGGGGTTGCTCCTTGCTGGGCTTTGCGGTTCAGCGGGTCAAGTTCGGGGGGAATATCGGGCTGGGGCACTTCCTCGGGCATCGGGCCTTCACCGCGCAGGGCAGCTTTGAGGCGATACACATAGGCCAGTACTTGGGCCACGGCGGTATACAGGGTGTGCGGAATCGGCTGATCCAACTCGGCGTGGGCATACAAGGCCCGCGCCAGCATGGGCGATTGCAACACCGGGATGTTGTGTGATTTGGCCAGATCACGGATGGTCATGGCGATCAGGTCGGTGCCCTTAGAGATCACCTGCGGTGCACTCATGGTGTTGTCATACTTGAGCGCCACGGCATAGTGGGTGGGGTTCATCACCACAAAATCGGCCTTGGGCACGGAGCCCACGCTGGCACCATCGGCAATCTCGCGCTGGCGCTGGCGTTGGCGTGCCTTGGTTTCGGGGCTGCCGTCGGATTCTTTGTGTTCTTGCTTGACTTCTTGGTGCGACATCTTTAGCCGGTCTTTAAAGAAGAAGGCTTGCAGTGGCACGTCGATCATGGCCGTGAGAAACACCACCAGCAACAGCATGGCCATACCGCCCGTGATCCAGTTGGCCACAAAGCGCAGCGCGTCTGGCGAGGGTTGCAGGATCAATCCAGCCATTTCGTCAATGCTGTTGCCCATGTATTTCCAAGCCACAAAGCCTAAAATGGCGGTCATCAGCACCATCTTGGCAACGTTGGTCATCTGTTGCTTAGATAGCAGATTGCCAATGCCAGAAATCGGGTTGAGGCGGCTAAATTGTGGGGTGATGGGCTTGAAGCTCCACACCCAACCGCCCGAAGCCACGGCACTGAGCAGTGCTGCTGCGCTGGTCAGCAGGGCAAACGCGCCGCTGGCAACCAAACCCACAATCACCATCTGTTGCAGGCGCTCTAGCATGTGGGCGGGGGTGCGCACAGTGGTGGCATCAAATACCAGTTGGTGGCTCAATTCCAGCTGGAGGCGATCCAACAGCTGGGGGGCCAGTACCATCAAGCTCACTGCCCCGACACCCAAAATGGCCAGATGGGACAAATCGCGCGAGCGCGCAGCTTGCCCGTCGGTGCGGGCCTGCTGGAGCTTGCGCTCGGTCGCGGGGAGGGTGCGGTCTTGGCTCGATTCCATGATGGCATGACGGGGTAGTCACGCCATTGTCGTAAGCAACGACGAAATCTAAAGCCCGAAAAGAGGGCCAGTGGCCCCGCTTATTCGGGCTGTTTAGGGCCGTAGCGGATTAAAAACCCAAGCTGGCCAGCAAGTCGTCTACCTCAGACTGGTCGGTAACGACATCGGGGGTATTTTCTGGATCGACCACCGGCCCGGCCAAATGCTCGTGGGGAGGCTCCACCGGCATGGGTGGAGCAACCCCAGGCGGGGCAGTATCCAGCACCAATTGCAGCAGCTGCTCCTCAATCGTAGCCGCCAAAGACACCACGCGGGCAATGACCTGACCGGTGAGGTCATGAAAGTCTTGCGCCATCATGATTTCGGTCAGGTGTTCGTCCGAGGTGCGGGCAATTTTCTCAACGTCGTTGAGAAAATTCATGATTTCACCCTTGGCCACGGCAGCGACGGGGTCTTTGATCAGTGAAGCGGTGACGCGGCGTGTTTCTTCGGCCAACAGATCATTTTGTGTCTTGGCCTGTTCTACGCGCCCCAGCACTTTCTCTGCAGCTTCGCCCGTCAGCCGGGCGATGTACGACAGACGGCTTTGCGCATCAGGCAATTCGCTCATGCTGGCGCGTAGCTTTTTGGCGTAGCCCAGTTCGTTGAGCGAGTCGTGTAACTGACGTGTCAGAACGCCAATTCGCTGGTGTACATCACCAACCGGAGCGCTGGCTGCAGGAGGGGTGTTGCTGGTATCCATAGCGATGATGGCTTACAGCCCCTGCTTTTTGATGATCAAATTGACCTTTTCTTCCAGCGTGGCCTTGGTAAAGGGTTTGACAATGTAGCCCGCAGCGCCAGCTTGGGCGGCAGCTACGATGTCTTCTTTGCGGGCTTCAGCCGTCACCATCAGCACCGGTAGGTGCTTGAGTTTTTCATCGGCCTTGACTTCAGCCAGCAGCTGAAAGCCATTCATATTGGGCATGTTGATATCGGTGACGACAAAGTCAAACTTGCTAGAGCGCAGTTTGTGCAGTGCTGCCACACCATCTTCAGCTTCGTCAGCGTCAGAAAATCCGCTTTCTTTGAGTAGATTGCGGACGATGCGGCGCATCGTAGAGAAGTCGTCAACGATCAGAAAGCGAAGGTCAGACACGTGGGACCCTTTCGGTCGGGATTGCAGTATGTGTGGTCATGGGGCGAATAATAGAGGGTGCCAGCCTAAGGTTTGGCACTGCCAGCGGGGGGATTTTCCTGCTTTTCATTGGGTGATGGTGCTGCGGGGAGAATCAGGGCACTTTTACTGAGCAATCTTTCTTCCGCTTCGCGCGTCAAAACCGTGATGGTAATACGTCGGTTGCCCGGTGCTCGTGGCTCGTCGGGTTGTAGCAGGTCGCTGTTGGCCAAACCGACCACGCGCGCGAGCTTGCTATCGGGCATACCGGCAGCCACTAACTCGCGGCGCGAGGCATTGGCCCGGTCGGCGGAAAGCTCCCAGTTGCTGTAGCCACGCTGCCCAGCGCCATAGGGCACGGCGTCGGTGTGACCAGCCAAGCTGATGCGGCTTTCTACATCTGACAGCGAGGCACCAATGGCTTGCAAAATATCGCGCATATAGGGCTTGACCAGTGCGCTGCCGCTATCGAACATGGGGCGGTTTTGGTCATCAACAATCTGGATTTGTAGGCCATCAGGGGTGACGTCAATGCGGATTTGTGATTTGTATTCGTTCAGGCGTGGGTTTTGCGTGATGATGGCATCAATTTTGGCACGCAATGACTTGATGCGCTGCGCATCTTGCTGTGCCTGCTGTTGTGCTTGCTGCTGGGCCTTGCTTTTGGCCTGATCCGATTTGTCTTTGTTTTCGGCATCGGCACGTTTGACTTGGCCATTGGCCTTGGTCAGATCATTGCCCCCGCCCGGTAGCACGCTGTTGCTGTTGCCAGTGCCATCGCCTCCAGCCAGTGCTACCTTCATGGGTGAATTGAAATAATCAGCAATGCCTTGCAACTGTCCCTGTGCGGTAGAACCCAGCAACCACATCAGCAAAAAGAAGGCCATCATGGCCGTCATGAAGTCGGCGTAGGCAATCTTCCACGCACCGCCATGCACGGCATGGCCGCCCTTTTTGATGCGCTTGACGATGATTGGCTGAAGTTTTTTTTCGGTGGCCATGGCGTGGCTTACTTTTTACGTACGTATTCTTCCAGCTCCGAGAAGGTGGGGCGGTCGGTGGAGAACAGCACCTTGCGGCCAAATTCGATGGCTGTGGCAGGGTTGTAACCTTGCATACTGGCCAGCAACGTGCATTTGATGCACAGCAGCTCCTTGGCGGCATCGTCGGCTTTTTGTTCCATCAGGCCACCCAGTGGTTCAACAAAGGCGTAGGCCAGCAAAATGCCCAAAAAGGTACCTACCAGCGCCGAGCCAACCATGCCACCGAGCACCGCTGGAGGCTGGCCCACCGAGCCCATGGTGTTGACCACGCCCAGCACGGCTGCCACGATACCAAAGGCGGGCAAGCCACCAGCCAGCCGGGCCATAGCCGCCACAGGGGCGTGGGCCTCTTGGTGGTGGGTTTCGATTTCGTTGTCCATCAGGGACTCGATTTCGTGGGCATTGAGGTTGCCTGAGACCATCATGCGCAGGTAGTCGGTGGTGAATTCGACCACATGGTGGTCGGAGCCAACGGTGGGGAATTTTTTGAACAGCTCGGACTCGTGGGGCGCTTCGACATCGCCTTCAATAGCCATCAAGCCCTCTTTGCGCGCCTTTTGCAAAATTTCATAGAGCATGGCCATCAGCTCTAGGTAGCGCGCCTTGGTGTATTTGGAGCCCTTGAGAATGCCAGCCAACTCGCGCATGGTGGACTTGAGCACCTTGGGTTGGTTGTTGATGACAAAGGCACCCAAGGCCGCGCCGCCAATGGTAGCCATTTCAAAGGGCAAGGCCTTGAGCACCACGCCAATATTGCCGCCGTGCAAGATGAACACGCCAAAGACGCAGACCAAGCTGACAAGGTAACCAATGATGATGGGCATGCTGGATGAATGGTGGCTGTGACAGGTGCTATCAGAACAAAAACGGTTTGCACAATGCACAAACGCGTGGCTGATGGATGGTAATGTACCGGAAGCCCTCGCATTTTGACGCCGGCAGTAGTGGCAAAAAACGGGCTTAACCCGGCCTTATTACTCCGTCCAAGCACGATACCAAGTTTGGAGGTTGGTGCCGCTCAACGTCCAGTCGCTGGCTACTTGGGCCTGTAGCGCTAGGCCGTCGCGGTGGCAGGCGCTCAAGTCAGAGACCCGCTCTAAGATGGCATCGTGCCAGTCTTTGTAGCGGTTTTTGACCTTGGTGGCGGGCAAATCGCCTTGGTAGGGCGTGACGTCCGAGCATACCACTGGTACCCCGCACCAGCCGTATTCGAGCAGTTTAAGGTTGGATTTACAGTCGTTAAAGGCATTACTCTCTACAGGGGCAATAGCCAAGTCCCAGTCTTGGGTCAGGGCCATCAGTTTGGCAGGATAGTCTAGCGTGGGTACACCGGGCACAAACTCTTGGATGTAGGGACGGATGTTGTCTGGGCACATGCCCATAAAAACCCAGTCTACTTGGTCGGCTAAGTCTTTGATGACGCTGGCTACCATCTCCAAGTCGCCTTGGTGGCTGATGCCACCGGCCCAGCCCAC
>JAIESZ010000212.1 GCA_019745615.1 Burkholderiaceae bacterium | reverse complement strand
TTGCGAGCGAGCCAGCCACTCTCTTAGCGAACGGAGACCATGCCCATGAGCAGCCCTAACGAAAATTCTGACAACGCTTTCAAAACAGCATCCTTGCAAGACTGGCAACGTGCCGCTGCCAAATCGGCTCCCGGTGGCAATGTCGATGCCCTGAACTGGAACACCCCTGACGGCATTGTTGTCAAGCCCCTGTACACGGCAGAAGATACTGCTGACCTGGCCTACACCAACACCCTGCCCGGCTTTGAGCCTTATGTGCGTGGCCCCCAAGCCACGATGTATGCGGTGCGTCCTTGGACGATTCGCCAATACGCTGGTTTTTCTACCGCCGAAGAATCCAATGCTTTCTACCGCAAGGCGCTGGCCGCTGGTGGTCAGGGTGTGTCAGTGGCTTTTGACTTGGCTACGCACCGTGGTTACGACTCTGATCATCCACGCGTCACGGGTGACGTTGGCAAGGCCGGTGTCGCCATTGACTCGGTAGAAGACATGAAAATTTTGTTCAACGAAATTCCGTTGGACAAAGTCTCGGTGTCCATGACCATGAACGGTGCCGTGCTGCCTGTGCTGGCTGGTTACGTGGTGGCCGCCGAAGAACAGGGCGTGAGCCAAGATAAGCTCTCCGGAACCATTCAGAACGACATTCTGAAAGAGTTCATGGTGCGCAACACCTATATCTACCCGCCCAAGCCATCGATGAAAATCATTGGCGACATCATCGAGTACACGGCGCAGCACATGCCCAAGTTCAACTCGATCAGTATTTCTGGCTACCACATGCAGGAAGCCGGGGCCAATCAAGCGCTAGAGCTGGCCTTCACGCTGGCCGATGGCAAAGAATACGTCAAGACCGCCATCGACAAGGGCATGGACGTGGATGCTTTTGCTGGTCGTCTGTCTTTCTTCTGGGCTATTGGCATGAACTTCTATTTAGAAGTAGCCAAAATGCGCGCTGCCCGCCTGTTGTGGTGCCGCATCATGAAGGCCACAGGGGCCAAGAACCCCAAGAGCCTGATGCTGCGCACGCACTGCCAAACTTCTGGCTGGAGCTTGACCGAGCAAGACCCCTACAACAACATTGTGCGTACCACCATTGAGGCGATGGCCGCAGTGTTCGGCGGCACGCAAAGCCTGCACACCAACGCGCTCGATGAAGCTATCGCCTTGCCGACCGAGTTTTCCTCGCGCATTGCACGCAACACGCAGCTCATCATCCAAGAAGAAACGCACATCACCAATGTGGTCGATCCTTGGGCCGGTAGCTACATGATGGAAAAGCTGACCCAAGACATGATGGATGCAGCTTGGAAGATCATTGAAGAAGTCGAAGCCATGGGCGGGATGACCCAAGCCGTGGATTCGGGCTGGGCCAAACTGAAGATTGAAGCCGCCGCCGCTGAAAAGCAAGCGCGCATTGACTCCGGCAAGGATGTCATTGTGGGCGTGAACAAGTACAAGCTCGCCAAAGAAGACCCAGTAGACATTTTGCAAATTGACAACGTCAAGGTGCGCGATGGCCAGATTGAGCGCCTGAACCAGATCAGAGCCACCCGCGACCATGCTGCTGTACAAGCCGCACTGGAGGCACTGACTGCTGCGGCTGAATCCGGCCAAGGTAATTTGCTGGAGCTGTCCATCAATGCTGTGCGCCTGCGCGCCACAGTGGGTGAAGTGTCCGATGCACTGGAAAAGATTTATGGCCGCCACCGCGCCGATACACAAAAGGTGACTGGTGTGTACGCTGCTGCCTACGATTCTGCCGAAGGTTGGGACAAGCTGAAAGAAGAAATCAACGCGTTTGCTGAAGCCGAAGGCCGTCGCCCCCGTGTGATGATTGCCAAGCTGGGCCAAGACGGCCACGACCGGGGTGCCAAGGTCGTAGCCACCGCCTTTGCCGATTTGGGCTTTGACGTGGATATGGGGCCGCTGTTCCAGACCCCCGAAGAATGCGCCCGCCAAGCGATTGAAAACGATGTCCATGCCGTGGGCGTGAGCACCTTGGCTGCCGGTCATAAAACGCTGGTGCCTGCCATCATCCAAGCGCTGAAAGATCAGGGCGCGGACGACATCATCGTGTTTGTCGGGGGTGTGATTCCGGTGCAGGATTACGAACACCTGTACGAAGCGGGAGTGAAGGGCATTTATGGCCCCGGTACACCGATTCCGGCCAGCGCTAAAGATGTGCTGGAACAAATCCGCAAGGCCCAAGCGGCCTGAGTTTGGCGGTGTTAGCGCTGCAAGAAGCCTTGTTGCACGGCAATGCGGTGCAACAGCGGCGGGCGATGGCCAAGGCCATCACCCTACTAGAATCCACTCGCACGGATCACCGTGCGCAAGGCGACGAACTGCTCACTGCCCTGCTGCCTCATACCGGCAAAGCGCTACGTTTGGGTATCAGTGGTGTGCCGGGGGTGGGAAAATCCACCTTCATTGAAACGCTGGGCCTGTTTTTGATTGCCCAAGGCCACCGCGTGGCCGTGCTGGCGATTGACCCATCCAGCAGCGTTTCGGGCGGCTCCATTTTGGGTGACAAAACCCGGATGGAGCAGCTCTCAGTGCAGGAGCGGGCCTATATCCGCCCCAGCCCCAGCAGTGGCACGTTAGGCGGCGTGGCCGAAAAAACCCGCGAGGCCATGCTGGTCTGCGAAGCAGCCGGTTACGACATCGTCATCATCGAGACCGTGGGCGTGGGCCAGTCCGAAACGGCAGTCGCCAACATGACCGATATGTTTGTGCTGCTGCAATTGCCCAATGCGGGTGATGATTTGCAAGCGATCAAAAAAGGCGTGATGGAGCTGGCCGATTTGGTCGTCATCAACAAGGCCGACATTGATAAAAACGCCGCCACCCGCGCCGAAGCCCAGATTACCTCTAGCCTGCGCTTGCTAGGCCAGCACGGCAACCCCGACCACGCCCACCATAACGAGGCGCTATGGCACCCCAAGGTGGTGCAGATCAGTGCCTTGCTGGGTCAAGGCGTCGATAGCTTTTGGGCTGCTGTTTCTGAGTTTCAGCGGTTGCAAACAGCCAATGGCCGCTTGGCAACTCGGCGTGAAAAACAAGCCCTGAGCTGGATGTGGGAACGCATCGACGCCGGGCTGAAACAGGCATTCCGCCAGCATCCCCAAGTGCAGGCCCTGCTGCCCAGCACGTTGGCCGATGTGGCTGCGGGCCGTTTGGCCCCCTCCACGGCTGCAAGAAATCTGCTTCTGGCCAATACCCGATAAACACCAGAAGCCTTCCTACACCACTCCCCCAATACAACCAAAGGACCGATATGCACGAAATCCTAGAAAAACTGGAGCACAAGCGCGAACTTGCCCGCTTGGGCGGCGGCCAGCGCCGCATCGACGCACAACATGCCAAGGGCAAGCTCACCGCGCGTGAACGCCTTGAGTTGCTGCTCGACGAAGGCACGTTTGAAGAATGGGATATGTTTGTCGAGCACCGTTGTGCCGACTTCGGCATGGCCGAGAACAAAATCCCCGGTGACGGCGTCGTCACTGGCTACGGCATGATCAATGGCCGTTTGGTGTTTGTGTTCAGTCAAGATTTCACCGTGTTTGGTGGTGCTCTGTCTGAAGCCCATGCCGAGAAAATCTGCAAGGTCATGGACCAAGCCATGAAAGTGGGTGCTCCGGTCATCGGCCTGAACGATTCGGGCGGTGCGCGGATTCAAGAAGGCGTTGCCAGCTTGGGCGGTTATGCCGATGTGTTCCAGCGCAATGTGATGGCGTCGGGCGTGATTCCGCAGATCAGCATGATCATGGGCCCTTGCGCCGGTGGTGCGGTGTACTCGCCTGCCATGACCGACTTTATCTGCATGGTCAAAGACAGCAGCTATATGTTCGTCACTGGCCCCGAAGTGGTCAAGACCGTGACGCACGAAGACGTGACCGCCGAAGAGCTGGGTGGCGCGATTGCCCACAGCACCAAGAGTGGTGTGTCCGATTTGGCATTTGAGAACGATGTCGAAGCGCTGCTGATGCTGCGTCGCCTGTACAACTACCTGCCGCTGAACAACCGCGAAAAGCCGCCAGTGCGCCCCAGCAATGACCCGGCAGACCGTGCCGATCTGTCGCTGGACACGCTGATTCCGGACAACGCCAACAAGCCCTACGACATGAAGGAGCTGATTGCCAAGGTGGTGGACGATGGCGACTTCTTTGAATTGCAACCTGAATATGCCAAGAACATCCTGATCGGTTTTGGCCGTATGGAAGGCCAAACCGTCGGTATCGTTGCCAACCAGCCACTGGTGTTGGCCGGTTGCTTGGACATCAAGAGCAGTATCAAAGCCGCCCGCTTTGTGCGCTTCTGCGACGCCTTCAATATCCCCGTGATCACCTTTGTGGATGTGCCCGGCTTTATGCCCGGTACTGCGCAAGAATACGGCGGCATCATTAAGCACGGTGCTAAGTTGCTGTACGCATACGCTGAATGCACGGTGCCCAAGATCACCATCATTACCCGCAAAGCCTACGGCGGCGCTTATGACGTGATGAGCTCCAAGCACTTGCGCGGTGACGTCAACCTGTCGTGGCCCAATGCCGAAATTGCGGTGATGGGTGCCAAGGGCGCGGTGGAAATCATCTTCCGCGAAGACAAAAACGACCCCGTCAAGCTCGCAGCCCGCGAAGCTGAATACAAAGAGCGCTTTGCCAACCCCTTCGTGGCCGGTGCCCGTGGCTTTATTGACGACGTCATTTTGCCGCACGAAACCCGCAAGCGCATCTGCCGCAGTTTGGTAATGCTGCGCGACAAGAAGCTCGACAACCCCTGGCGCAAGCACGGGAACATTCCGCTGTAAGTCTGCGCCATCCAGGAGAACGAGAATATGTTTACCAAGATTCTGATTGCTAACCGTGGCGAAATCGCCTGCCGCGTCATTGCCACTGCCCGCAAAATGGGCATCAAAACTGTGGCCGTGTATTCTGATGCCGACCGCGAAGCGCGCCACGTCAAGTTGGCCGACGAGGCTGTGCATATTGGTGCCGCCCCTAGCCGCGAGAGCTACCTGCTGGCCGACAAGATCATCGCTGCGGCCAAGCAAACCGGCGCACAGGCCATCCACCCCGGCTATGGCTTTTTGAGCGAAAACGAAGCCTTTGCCCAGCGTTGCGAAGACGAAGGCATTGCCTTTATCGGCCCCAAGGCGCACTCGATTGCCGCGATGGGCGACAAGATTGCCTCTAAGAAGCTGGCCTTGGCCGCCAAGGTCAACACCATTCCCGGCTACAACGATGCCATCGCTGGCCCTGAGCAAGCGGTCGAAATCGCTAAGGGCATTGGCTACCCGGTGATGATTAAGGCTTCGGCTGGCGGCGGTGGTAAGGGCCTGCGCGTGGCTTTCAACGACAAAGAAGCGTTTGAAGGCTTTGCCAGTTGCCAGAACGAAGCCCGCAACAGCTTTGGCGATGACCGCATCTTCATCGAAAAGTTTGTCCAAGAGCCGCGCCACATTGAAATCCAAGTGCTGGGTGACAGCCACGGCAATGTGATTTACCTGAATGAGCGCGAGTGCTCCATCCAGCGCCGCCACCAAAAGGTGATTGAAGAGGCTCCTTCGCCCTTCATCTCGGATGCCACGCGCAAGGCAATGGGCGAGCAGGCGGTGCAATTGGCCAAGGCCGTGAAGTACCAATCTGCCGGTACGGTTGAATTTGTCGTCGGCAAAGACCAAGACTTCTACTTCTTGGAAATGAACACCCGCTTGCAGGTAGAACACCCTGTGACCGAGTGCATCACCGGCCTCGATTTGGTCGAGCTGATGATCCGCGTTGCTGCCGGTGAATCGCTACCGCTCACGCAAGAAGAAGTCAAGCGCGACGGTTGGGCCATTGAGTGCCGTATCAACGCGGAAGACCCGTTCCGCAACTTCCTGCCCTCTACTGGCCGCTTGGTGCGCTTCCAGCCGCCGGAAGAGAGCATGTTCCAGTCGGACACCAGCAAGAAGTATGGTGTGCGCGTGGATACCGGCGTCTATGAAGGCGGCGAAATCCCGATGTACTACGACTCGATGATCGCCAAGCTGATCGTTCACGGTACCGACCGCAACGATGCCATTGCCAAGATGCGCGCTGCGCTGAATGGCTTTGTCATTCGTGGCATCAGCAGCAACATTCCGTTCCAAGCGGCGCTGCTGGCCCATCCCAAGTTTGTCACCGGCCAATTCAACACGGGCTTTATCGCCGAGCACTACGGCCAAGGCTTCCATGCAGCGGACGTGCCGCATGACGATCCATTGTTCTTGGTGGCGTTGGCTGCTTACATGAACCGC
>JAIESZ010000334.1 GCA_019745615.1 Burkholderiaceae bacterium | reverse complement strand
CACTTTGTCTTGTCGCGCTCTTTGGCCGAGATGGGGCATTTTCCGGCCATTGACATTGAACAATCGGCCTCGCGGGTCATGAACAACGTGGTCAGCCGCGAGCATTTTGAATTGGCACGCAAGTTTCGCGCAACCTATTCGCGTTACCAAAAAAGCCGTGATTTGATTCAGGTGGGCGCGTACATGAGTGGCTCTGATCCGCAGTTGGACGATGCCATCCGGCGTCAGCCAGCGATGGTGGCCTTTTTGCAACAAGGGATGCACGAGGCCGCATCGCTGGAAGACAGTTGTGTCGCGATGGCCCAGATACTAAAGTAGGGCGAGCACCATGGCTGTCCCTTCGGCATTGCGAGGCTTGACGGTGGCGGTCGAGGCCGCACAGCGCCAGCGCGATGATGCCCGGCGGCGGCTGCAAAGCGCCCGCCAAGCCCACATGGCAGCGCAAGGCCAGATGGAGCAGTTGCAGGCCTACGCCCATGAAACCGAAGGCCGCTGGGGTATGCGTGCCAATGTCACGATGGCCCCTGAGGTCATGTTTCACCATTACCAATTTATGGATCGGCTCGGCCATGCCATGGGCTTGCAAACCACTGTGGTGCAAGACCATGAATACCGGGTAGCCCAAGCCCAGCAGGTTTTGCTACAAACCGAGTTGCGCCTGACCAGCCTGCAAAAACTGACCGATAAGCGCCACCAAGAGATTGAGAAGGCCCAAGCTCGCCGCGAGCAAAAACAAACCGATGAACGTGCTGCCTTGCAGTACCTCCAGCAACGCAAGGGCCTGTGAGGGCCAGGAGCCGAGATGATGGAAAAAATGCGCCCCCCCAGCCCTTCGCAGCCAACGCAGGCCGCCCACGGCACCACACCAGCCAAAAACCGCCCTGCTCTCGCCCAAGGTACGGCTGGAGCAGGTGATTTTTTGGGGCTGCTCGCGGCATTGAGCGATAACCTGCTTTCTGGTGCGTCCGTCTCAGATTCTATGGCATCGACAGAGGCTAGCGATGCACTCGGGTCTGATACCGCAGGCGACAAAGCCGCACCGTCCAAAAAACAGTCTGGTCTGCTTTCCTTACTAGGAGAGGCCACATTGCCAAGCGTTCCGAATTTTCCAACTGTGCCCGTTCTGGATGCCACTAAGGTGGCTACAGATTCTTCTGTCACAACCTCTTTGCTGGCCTTGCAGGCTGGATTTGCTGGGGCTACCCAGGCCCCCTTGAGTTCTGCCCACTCTGCCACTACCCCGACTGATACCTTGTCGTTGGCGGGGAATAACGCCTTATTGGCCCCAACAGCCACCAATGCCTTGGCGGCGGGTTCCCGTGGTGTTGCGGTGGCCAGCAGTGGCGGGGAGCTGGGGCTGGTGGCACAAACTGCCGCTCTGGACGGAGCCACCGAGGCCCAAGCCGAGCAAGGGCTGGGTGCAGTAGCCAAAAAAACCACAGCCTCGCGGTGGGCTAGCCCGGCTACTGAGGCCCTAGCGGCCCGCAGTACTGTGAGTCTGCGCCAAGAGCCCACAGAGCGCCCCGCCGCTCAGGCGGCTTTGGTCTCGGCTTTGCAGGCCGCCGTTAGCGGGGCCGATGCGCCGCGTGATCCACTGGCCGCTGGTGCAGGGCAACAGCAGAACGCATCCGGCGCGCCCTTCTCCTCTTTTCAACCCCCGGTCGCCTTTGCAGGGCAGGATGTGGGCCTGAGCAGCCAAGGGCAAAACGCGGGCCGTGGCGGTGAAGGTGGTCGCGGTGCCTCAGGTCAAAACGCCGATGCCGGTGCGCTCTTTGGTATCGATGGTTTGATGGCAGAACCTGCCAGCGTGGGCGAAGCCCCGGTTTTTGATGCGGCCAGCGCTCTGCCCGCAGAAGATGCAGTGGCCGAAGAGGTGTCGTACTGGGTCAACCAAAATCTCCAAAATGCCGAGTTGACGGTCGAGCACGCCGGCCACCCGGTAGAAGTCACGGTGAGTCTGAGTGGCACCGAGGCCCATGTCAGCTTCCGTAGCGACCAAAACGAGACCCGTGCCTTGCTTGATGCCAGCGAGGCCCAGTTGCGTGATTTATTGGAGAGCCAAGGCCTGAGCTTGTCAGGCATGACGGTGGGTGATTCGGCCACGCAGGGCGATGGCAACAATGGTTCTGACCCGCGCAACGGTGCCAAGGGCACACGCCAGAGTGCCACGGTGCAGGCCAGTGTAGCGACAAACGGCCAGCGCAGCGTGGGCACCGTCACAGACAAAGCGGTAGATATCTTTGTCTAATGCCGCGAGAAGGCTTTGGAATACCAAGGCTTTGGTATTTTATTCTGGCTATTATCGGGGATTCATCGTGCCCATAATGCACACAGTCTCCCCAGAGATGTCCGTACCCGCTGCGGGTACCCGTCTCTTGCTTGTTGCAAGGAAATTCCATCGTGTCATCTAAAACCCCGGCTGACGACTCTGCCCCCCAGCCTGCCAAGGGCAAGAAAAAGTTGATCGTTATTGGCGCTGTCGTGTTCGTGCTGCTCCTTGTCGGGGGGGGCGGCGCTTTCTGGATGATGTCCCAAAAAGCTGCGGGCGACGAGGGCGGTGATGCCGCCCATACCGAGTCCAAAGCCACGGTACCCACCTTTTTGCCACTCGAAAACATGGTGGTCAATCTGGCCGATCCGGGTGGCGACCGCTTTGTCCAGTTGGGTATCACCCTCGAAGTGGTCGACGAGAAAATGGCCGATCAGCTTAAAAAGCTCATGCCCAGTGTGCGCAGCAGCGTGCTGATGCTGCTGTCGCAGCGCACCACCGAAGAGCTGTTGCGCCTAGAGGGCAAAGAAAAGTTGGCTGCCGACATCCAACGCGAGGCGGGCAAGGCCTTAGGCTTCAAGCCACCAGCGGCGCGAGCTGCCGATGCGGCGGAAGAAGAAGACGCAGCACCACGGCGGCGTCAAAACCCGGTGCGCCGGGTGCTGTTCTCCAGCTTTATCATCCAATGATGCCGATGGGGTCGCTGCCATGAGCGAATCGTTTTTATCCCAAGAAGAGGTCGATGCCCTCTTAGAGGGCGTCACGGGTGAAAGCCAAAAACATGCCGAAGAGGTGCATGAAGACGGCGAAGTGCGCCGCTACGACATCTCTAGCCAAGAGCGCATTGTGCGCGGGCGTATGCCGACGATGGAAATCGTCAACGAGCGCTTTGCCCGCAACTTTCGTATCGGCCTGTTCAACTTTATTCGCCGCAGCCCCGAAATCTCCGTCGGTACGGTGGCGGTGCAGCGCTACAGCGCCTTTTTGCGCGAGCTGGCGGTGCCCACCAACTTCAATATTGTGGCTATCCGGCCCCTGCGCGGTAGTGGCTTGATCGTTTGCGAGCCCTCCTTGGTGTTTGGCATCATCGACACCCTGTTTGGGGGCGTGGGCAAATTTCAGACCCGCATTGAAGGGCGCGATTTCTCGCCCACCGAGCAGCGCATCATCAACCGCTTGGTTGATGTGATCTGCGCCGAATACAAAAAAGCGTGGCATGGTATCTATCCGCTAGAGCTAGAGTACCAGCGCTCTGAAATGCAGCCGCAGTTTGCCAACATCGCCACACCCAGCGAAATTGTGGTTTCCACGGCATTTCAGTTAGAAATTGGCGATTTGGCCGGGGCCATCCACATCTGTATGCCCTATGCCACGATGGAGCCAATCCGCGATGTGCTGTACTCCTCTACACAAGGCGATTCGATTGAGGTTGACCGTCGCTGGGTGCAGGTGCTCACGCGTGAAATCCAGTCGGCAGAGGTCACATTAGTGGCCGAGCTGGCCCGGGCTGATGCCACGGTAGAGCAGTTGCTGGCCATGAAGCCGGGCGACTTTATTGAGCTTGACCGCGAGCCGCGCATTCGGGCCTCCATTGGAGGGGTGCCGGTATTCAATTGTCAATATGGCACACACAACGCTAAATACGCAATTCGTATCGAAGAATGTCTGCGTACTACAGACCTGAGCTGGATGGGAGATAAGAATGGCAAATGAAGAAGCAAGCAAGCCCGCAGGAGATGATGCTTTTGCAGGTTGGGCTGAAGCGCTAGAAGAGCAGAAAAAATCCGACGATCACACAGATATCGATGCCGAACAGGGCGGGCCATTGGCGGGTGAGCCGTTGCGGCCTTTTGGCCCTGGCGCAGAGGCCCCACCGATCAACGACATCAACATGGTGTTGGACATTCCGGTGCAGTTGTCGGTAGAGTTGGGGCGCACCAAGGTGCCGATCAAATACATTTTGCAACTGGCCCAAGGCTCGGTGGTCGAGCTCGATGCGCTGGCCGGTGAGCCGATGGATGTGCTGGTTAACGGCTACCTGATCGCCCAAGGCGAAGTGGTGGTGGTGAACGACAAATTTGGTATCCGCCTGACCGATGTGGTCACGCCCTCGGAGCGGCTACGCCGCGTCAGCCGTGGCGGATAGTGGCAGCATGACCCAGACCTTGGTGGTCGTGGTCTTGTTTATCGGTGCTATGGCTATGGCACCGTGGTTGCTGCGCCAATGGCAGCAGCGCCATGCCACCGCCCAAGCCCAAGCTGGGGTGGCGGCCAAGGTGTTGTCGGTAGTGGCTGTAGGGCCACAGCAGCGCGTCGTAACGGTAGAAATTGCCACCGACCAAGAAAAAACCCGGTTGGTGTTGGGTGTGACGGCACAGCAGATCAGTTGCTTGCACGTGCTGCCAGTGGTGGCTGCTGTCTCAGCAGGTGCGCCGCTGCCGTTTGCCCAAGTGGTAGCGGTGGCACAGGCCGCCCAAGCCGTCAGTGCGAAGGATGCAGGCCATGTGTGACACGGGACGCAAGGCGATGGGGGCTGCCGCAGCACTGGGTGTGGGCCTGTTGGCGCTGGCCTTGCCTGTCCCTGTGCTGGCTCAAGCGGCGGGCAGTTTGCCTATTTTGGTCGGTTCGGGTGGAGGTGGCACCAGTTTTTCTGTGCCCATCCAGACATTGCTGTTTTTTACGGCCTTGTCTTTTTTGCCCAGCATTTTGCTCATGATGACGGGGTTCACGCGCATTGTCATCGTGTTGTCCTTGATTCGCCAAGCGTTGGGCACCCAAGCGGCACCGCCCAATCAGGTCATCATTGGCTTGTCGCTGTTTCTCACGTTTTTTGTCATGGGCCCCACGCTGGACAAGGTGTACAAAGAGGCTTATGTGCCCTACACCACCAATGCCATGACTTTTGAGCAGGCGGTGGCTAAGGCCGAGGTGCCTATGCGCAGTTTTATGCTCAAGCAAACGCGCCAAGCTGATTTTTCACTGTTTGCCAAGTTAGCCAAGCTCGACCCTGCCACCACGGCAGAAACCGCCCCCTTGCGGGTGTTGATTCCGGCATTTGTCACCAGCGAGCTCAAATCGGCGTTCCAGATCGGCTTCATGATCTTTATCCCGTTTTTGGTCATTGATATGGTGGTTTCCAGCATCTTGATGTCTTTGGGCATGATGATGCTGTCGCCGGTGCTGGTGGCCTTGCCGTTCAAGCTGATGCTGTTTGTATTGGCCGATGGCTGGAACCTGCTGGTAGGCTCGCTGGCGGCCAGTTTTGTCACCTGACGAAGGAACCCCATGACACCCCAAATGGTGCTGACCATCGGCGGTGAGGCGCTCACCCTGCTGCTCATGATTTCCATGCCCGTGCTGGGTGTGGTGCTGGCCGTCGGTTTGCTGGTGAGTATCTTTCAGGCTGTCACGCAGATTCACGAGGCCACGCTGGCTTTTGTGCCCAAGCTGGTCGCTGCCATGCTAGTGTTTGCCATCGCCGGCCCTTGGATGTTGAGCACGCTGGTGGACTACATCCGCCGCACCTTGGAAGCCATTCCCGGCATCGTGGGCTAAATGGCTGCTACCGGCTTAATCACCTTCTCAGAGGCCCAGTTGGTCGGGTGGTTGTCGCCCATTCTCTGGCCTTTTTTGCGGGTGCTGGCGCTGTTTACCGCCGCGCCATTGTTTTCCATCCGTGCCATTCCAGCCCGCACTAAAGTTGGGCTGGCTTTTTTTGTCGCGGTGTGTGCCCAACCTATGCTGGCCGAGCAGCCGATGGTCATGTTCAACGGCCCAGCCGCGCTAGAGACCGTGTTGCAGCAATTGGGGGTGGGCTTGGCCTTGGGCTTTGCCGTGCGCTTGGTGTTTGCATCGGTGGAGCTGGCTGGTGAAGTGATTGGCTTGCAGATGGGCCTGAACTTTGCCTCTTTTTTCGACCCCACCAGCAATGCCCAGATCAGCGCCGTGGGCCGCTTTTATGGCCAGATGGCGCTGCTGCTGTTTGTCGTTATCAATGGGCACCTGCTGCT
>JAIESZ010000240.1 GCA_019745615.1 Burkholderiaceae bacterium | reverse complement strand
CTGGAGGGCGAATAGATATAAATATGCTTGGCGCTGGGGCCGTGGTCGTGGCCGCAATGGCAGGAAGTGTGCGCAGAAGACAAAACATTCAGGCCCGGCAAGGCGCTGCTCCGTGAAGAAAAACTCAGAGCCCGAAGTATTCCACAGCCTGCCTGCTGGGCCAGCGGTCGTTGAGCGCGCCCCGACGGGTGGCGTGGTTACAAATCGCGCAAGGCGGCCGCAATGTGCGCCGCAAACAACTCGGCATCGGCCAGCGTGTTGGCGTTGAGCAGCGCCAGCTTGACCAAAAAGAGTTGCGATTTTTCGGGGCCTGCTTGGTCGATGGCGCTGGCCAAGGCGTCGTACACGGTTTCTAGGCCAGCAATAGTCAAGGCGTTGGGGGTGGTGGTCATAAAGGGGTTCTCCGGTTACTGGGGCAAAGCCGTGTTCAGGGCTGCTTGTAGGCGCGTGGCGTCCAGCGTGAGCCAACGGGCGCAGATATGCTGATCGGGGCGCAGCAGATAAGCGGCACCATTGGCTAAAACGCCATAGCGCTGGCGGAAATGGCCCTCGGCATCGGCCAGCGTTTGGTCAGCGCCCGCCACCGGCTGGCTTGCCCCCACAGCAATCACCTTGAGTGGCACGCCTTGGGTGCGGGCAGCTTGCACCACCTTTTGCAAAGCCTCTGGGATAGCTGCTGCATCGGTGAAATAGAGCAGGTCAAAACCACCGCCCAAGTGGTCGAGCAGAAAATCGTTAGCCGCCAAACGGATGTTTTGTGGCGGAGCACCATGCGCTGGCCCGGCCTTGAACAGGGCGTTATCGTCTCCCAAGCTGTTGAGTATCGAATGGGTATAGGCATGGGGGCGCGACGTGCGCCAGTGGTACAGGGGCCGCACAAAGGCTTGGGTGAGCGACAAAGACAGCACGGCATCGCGCAGTAAACGAAAGCCCGCGCTGGGCGGGGCCATGAAACGGGTGCTTTTGCCCGCCTCGTCAATAATTTCGCGGGCCGCGCCAACGCGCTCGGCGCTGTGGTTGGCCAAGAGTTTCTCACCCGCCAAGCCTTTGACCACAAAAGCCAACTGCCAGCCCAAGGATTGCGCGTCTTGGAAAGCCGTATTGGCCCCGCGCACGCCAAAAATGGGCAGCAGGTGGGCGGCATCGCCGGTAAAAAGGATACGCCCGTGTACATAGTCGGGCAAAGTCAGGGTGCGGGCCGAATAGACCGAACTCCAATCCAGTTCCCACGGCACGCCTGCATGGCCAATCATCGCCAATTGCGCATTGATGCGCGCCTTGAGCGATTCGGGGCGCAGGGCTTGCTCTGGGGTTTCGCCGGGGGGCAATTGGTAATCGACACGCCAAATGCCATGCGGCTCACGGTGCATCAAGATGGTGTTGCCAGGGTTCCATTCGGGGTCAAAATAGGCCAAGCGCTCGGTGGGCAAGGGCAAATCAATTTTGATGTCGGCAATGACAAAAAAGCCTTCGTAAGATGCACCTTCCATCTGCAAATTCAGTGCAGTGCGGATGTCAGAGCGGCCACCGTCGGCGGCCACCAACCAATCGGTATCGAGCTGGTATTCACCCTCCGGCGTATCCACCGTGACATGGGCCACTTGGACTTTTTGTTCTACCTTGACCACCTTGTTGCCCCAGCGAAAATCAATTAGTGGCTGGGCAGCGCAAGCCTCGTACAGATATTCTTCCATGTACTGCTGCTGGATGTTGAGCATTGGAAAGAAGCGGTCGTCCGTGTCGTGCTGGCTTTCCATGCGAAATACGCGTTGGCCCCGGTAATAGGAGTTGCCATACAGCCAAGGCAGACCGTTTTCGGTCATGCGCTCGGCGGTACCCACTTGCTGCAAAATTTCCATGCTGCGGCGCGTAAACACAATCGCCCGGCTGCCTTGCGAAAATTGCAATTCTGAGGTCAGCACGACACAGGGCACGCCGTGGCGGGCCAGCTCCAGCGCTGTCACCATCCCAGCGGGGCCAGAACCGGCAATCACCACTTTTTTGCGTTCTTGGGCCGGGTGCTGCGAGGGCAGCCACGGCGCAAAGACCTGATAAGGGTAGTAAATCGAGGGACGCGGCTGGGTGGTGGGCTGGTGCATAAACAAGGTCTCCAATCTGAATGCTATGCAGTGTAGAAATGAAGGCGCGTCCAAAATGTCCCTAAAAGGGGACGTTCGGCCCCTGCTGAGGGGTGGGTTTTCCTGTGGGGGCGGTAGGTTTTAGGCCAAAGGCTCTAGCAGCAGTGCAAACAGCTCGCGCTGCCCGGCCACGCCCAGTTTGCGGTATAGGCGCTTGAGGTAGGTGCGGGCGCTTTCTACCGTCAGGCCCAAGCGCTCGGCCAGCGCTTCGGTGCTCAGACCCTGCAACACGGCCCGCACTACGTCTAAATCACGCGGCGTTAAAGTGGCACAACGCTGTTGTAGGCGGGCCAGCACCAAGCCCGCCAAGTCATCCTGCAAGGTTTGGCCCGCATAGTGCAGGCGCATGGCCTGCATGACCAAGGGGGCGTAGGCTTCAATGGCGGCGATAGCGGCTTCATCCAAAAAGCCGTGCTCTACGCCCCGGTACAGATTGACCGACAGCCAGCGCCCCCCATCCTGCGGCTGCAAAATAGACAGCCGCTCCACCAGCCGGGGCTGCTCATAACAAATGGCGCGGTATTCCGGGTGCTGTACATCACTGCTGCGCTGGCGGTGTAACAAGATGCGCTGCCGATCACCGGTGGCACACAAGCGGCGATGGCGGCTTTGCTCGGCCTGCATCACCTGCTGGCTGCCATCGAGCAGGTAAAAACGGCGCACATAGTCGCTAGAGATCAGCGCCAACTGCTGGGTGCGAGAGCGATCCCCTAGCCCCACCAGTTGCGGGCTGCCTTGGCCGCGAAAAGTAAAGATGGTGCATTGGGCCAACGCCACATGGCGGCCCAGCAGGTGCAGCAAATTTTCGGCTACAGCATGGCTGCTGGCACGGCCCAACTTTTCTAGCAAGGTTGTAGCTTCTTGCAGCGGCAACTGTAGGCTGTGGCTAGTGTGTGGCGTAAGCAGCCAGTGGTCTGACATAAGGTCGTACGGTAATACCCCAGCAGGCAGGGTTCCTTCTATACAAATTCTTTCATCTTGGCAGACAATAGCGCCACTTTTCGCCAAACTGTAAGTTTGGTATCACCCTATTTTGGAAGTATTTCCGATGACGTCTTCGTTTCGCTTGCACACCGTCGCTGCGGCTTTGGGTTTGGCTGGTGCCATGTTGTTGCCCGTAGCCCATGCCCAAAACATCAAAATTGCGATGGTCATTCCGGCCACTGGCCCCGTCACCCAGTACGGTGACATGGTCAAAGAAGGCGTGACCACTGCCGTAGAAATGGCCAATGCCGCCGGTGGCATTAACGGTAAGAAAATTGAACTGGTGCCGGTCGATGATGCCTGCGAGCCCAAGCAAGGGCCCGTGGCGGCCAACCGCGTTGTTAATGCCAAAATTGGTTATGTGGTCGGCCCAGTGTGTTCTGGCGCTGCCATTGCTGCCGTGCCCATCTACAACAATGAGGGCGTAGTGGCGGTGACGCCCTCGGCCACCTCTCCAGCCCTGACCGAAGGCAAGAACTTCCAGTTCATCTTCCGCACCATTGGCCGCGATGACCAGCAAGGCCCGGCAGCAGCCAAGTTTATTGCGGACAAAATCAAGCCGAAAAAAGTGGCCGTGCTGCACGACAAGCAATCCTACGGCCAAGGCATTGCCGCCTCGGTGCGCGATGACCTGAAGAAGGCTGGCGTCAATGTGGTGCTGTTTGAAGGCATCAACGCGGGCGACAGCGATTACTCTGCCGTGATTACCAAGCTCAAGAGTGCCGGTGTCGATTTTGTCTACTACGGTGGCTACCACCCTGAAATGGGCTTGCTGCTGCGCCAGTCGGCAGAGCAGGGCCTGAAAACCCGCATCATGGGCCCTGAAGGCGTAGGCAACCCCGAAATCAATGCCATTGCTGGCCCCGCTGTAGAAGGCATGTTGCTGACCCTGCCCGCCGATTTTTCTGCCAACCCCAAAAACGCGGCTATCGTCAAGGCATTCAAAGACAAGAAGCGCGACCCTGCTGGTGCCTTCCAACTGTCTTCTTATGCTGCCGCTCAAGTGCTGATTGACAGCATCAAGGCCGTGGGTGACAACCCCACCAAGGTGGCCGAACATTTGCACAAAGCATCGTTTGAAACCCCCATTGGCAGCGTGGCGTGGGACAAAAAGGGCGATCTGAAGTCGTTTGAGTTCCAAATTTACCAGTGGCACAAAGACGGCGGCAAGTCCTTGGCTACCAAGTAAACCGCAACCCACCCTCAAACCTTTTGCCTGAGCATGGCCCCGCAGTAGCGGGGGCCATGCTTTGGTGCGTCATTGATTCTTGGGGGCGTATGGCCCCTTTTCTTTTGGATGGCCCTGGATGTCTGAACTCCTGCCACAGCTGATTCAACAGCTGTTTAACGGCCTGTCGCTGGGTGCGATTTATGCGCTGATTGCCATTGGCTACACCATGGTGTACGGCATCATCGGCATGATCAACTTTGCGCATGGCGAAATTTACATGATCGGTGCCTATGCCGGTCTGGTCACTTTGTCGGTCATTGGCACGCAAAGCGGTTTGCCCGTAGCGGTGGTGATTGGGCTGATGCTGCTGGTGTCGGCTTTGCTCACTGGCGTTTATGGCTTTGTCGTTGAGCAAGTGGCCTACAAGCCGGTGCGCCACGGCCCCCGTTTGGTGGCGCTGATCTCGGCGATTGGGATGTCGATTTTTCTGCAAAACTGGGTGGCTTTGGGCCAAGGTGCGCGCGATATGGCCGTGCCCTCGCTCATTCCTGGTGCCATGCGCTTTGGCACCGAAGGCGGTTTTGAAATTTATATCCCCTATTCGCGTGTGCTGATTATTGTGGTGGCCGTGGCCTTGATGATTGCCCTGACGCTGTATATCAAGCATTCGCGCATGGGGCGGGCCTCGCGGGCTTGTTCGCAGGATATGCACATGGCTAACTTGCTGGGCATTGACACCAACCGCGTCATCTCGTTTACTTTTATTTTGGGCGCTATGCTGGCAGCGGTGGGCGGGGTGCTGATCGCGCTGGCCGTGGGCAAGCTCAATCCGTTCATTGGCTTTTTGGTTGGCATCAAAGCCTTTACGGCGGCGGTGCTGGGCGGTATTGGCAGCATTCCGGGGGCCATGTTGGGTGGCTTGCTGTTGGGCGTGGCAGAAACCTTTGCCGCTGCCTATATCTCGTCGGAATACAAAGACATCGTGGCCTTTGGCCTGTTGGTGTTGATTTTGTTGTTCCGCCCCACCGGCTTGCTGGGCAAACCTGAAGTGGAGAAGGTGTGATGCTGCGTTCTAACCTTCGCCATGCGTTCATGGCTACCGTGCTCACGGCATTGGTGGTGATTCCAATTTTTGGTTTGCACCTAGAACGCGCTGGGGGCCGCACGGTGGTGCTGCCGCAGTGGAATTGGGTTTTCTGGGCCTGTGCCTTGGTGTTTGTGGTGCAGATGCTGCGCCCGGTGCTGGGCAAACGCTTGTCGCATCTGGCTTGGCCTAGCTTGCCATCGGTGTCTGGCAGCCAGCGTACCGGTTTGATCTTGGCAGCGCTGTTGATTGCGGTGAGCTGGCCGTTTTTTGCCGGTCGTAATGCCGTGGACATTGCCACCTTGGCGATGATTTACGTCATGCTTGGCTTGGGCCTGAACATTGTGGTCGGCTTTGCGGGCTTGCTCGATTTGGGTTTTGTCGGTTTTTATGCCGTGGGCGCTTATACCTATGGTTTGCTGTTCCATTGGGCGGGCTGGAGCTTCTGGGAGGCATTGCCGTTGGCTGGCGCGGCCTCGGCACTGTTTGGCTTTTTGTTGGGCTTTCCGGTGCTGCGCCTGCGTGGCGATTATTTAGCCATCGTCACGCTGGGCTTTGGCGAAATCATCCGTCTGCTGCTGGTCAACTTGACCGACTGGACGGGCGGCCCCGATGGCATCTCTAGCATTCCTAAACCTACCGTGTTTGGGCTGGAGCTGGCCCGCAATCCCAGTGTGGAGGGCGGCACCACTTTCCACCAATGGCTGGGGCTGGAGTTCAACTCCTTGCACATGGTGATTTTTCTTTACCTGATGGCGCTGGCGCTGGCGGTGTTGACGCTGTGGATTTCTAACCGTCTGATCCGGATGCCGATTGGCCGGGCTTGGGAAGCGCTGCGCGAGGATGAAATCGCCTGCCGCTCTTTGGGCCTGAACCCGATGAA
>JAIESZ010000135.1 GCA_019745615.1 Burkholderiaceae bacterium | reverse complement strand
CCCAAAATATGCCTATTTACGCCTACAAATGCGGCTCCTGTGGCCATGCCAAGGATGTGCTGCAAAAAATGTCCGATCCACCCCTAACGCAGTGCCCCGCCTGCGGCGCTGAGGCCTTTACCAAACAGGTCACGGCAGCGGGCTTTCAGCTCAAGGGATCGGGCTGGTATGTGACCGATTTCCGTGGCGGTAGCGGTGGTACCGCAGCGCCAGCCACCTCGAATAAAACCGCCAGTGGCACAGATGCTGCTGCGCCCAGTACGGCCAGCACCAGCACCGCTGCCGCCAAGCCAGCCCCGGCGGCAGACAGCCCCAGCGCTGCCCCCAAAGCCTGAGTTCACGCCCATGTCTGCCCTGCGCAAATGGCTGTTCACCGGCCTGCTGGTGATTGTTCCTGGAGCGATCACCCTGTCGGTGCTCAACTGGATTGTGGGTCTGCTCGACCAGACGCTGCTGATCTTGCCGCAGGCTTGGCACCCAGACCGGCTGCTGGGCTTTCACCTGCCCGGCTTTGGCGTAGTGTTGACGCTGATGATTTTGCTGACTGTGGGTGCCTTGGCCAGCAATTTTGCTGGCCGCAAGCTGGTGCAGTGGGGCGATGCTGTGGTACACCGTATCCCGGTGGTGCGCTCCATTTACTCCAGCGTCAAGCAGGTATCAGACACGCTGTTTTCTGAAAGCGGCAACGCCTTTCGTACAGCGGTGCTGGTGCAGTGGCCCCGCGAAGGCGTCTGGACGCTCGGTTTTATCACCGGTTCTCCCAGTGGTGAGGTAGCTAGCTATTTGCGCGACGAATTTGTCAGCGTCTATGTGCCGACTACGCCCAATCCCACCGGTGGTTATTTTGTGATGGTGCGCAAAAGCGAGTGCGTCGAGCTAGAAATGAGCGTCGATGCCGCGCTGCGCTATATCGTCTCCATGGGGGTGGTTGTCCCCGTCGATCCTTTGACGCTGGCTGCTGCCCAGATCCCCCCTAACCCTTAACGCGCCGACAACGGCGTCGGAAGTTTTGCTATGGCTATGCGCTCCCATTATTGTGGTCTTGTGACCGAAGCCCTGTTGGGCCAAACCGTTACCTTGTCGGGCTGGGTGAACCGCCGCCGCGACCACGGTGGCGTGATCTTTATCGACCTGCGCGACCGCGAAGGCTATGTCCAGGTGGTGTGCGACCCAGACCGCCCAGAGATGTTCCAAACCGCCGAGAGCATCCGCAACGAGTTTTGCGTGCAGATCAAGGGTTTGGTGCGCGCACGCCCCGAAGGCACCACCAACGATAACCTGTCCAGCGGCAAAATCGAAGTGCTGTGCCATGAGCTGAACGTGCTCAACCCGTCCGTCACGCCACCGTTCCAAATCGACGAAGAAAACCTGTCGGAAACCACCCGCCTGACGCACCGCGTGCTCGATTTGCGCCGCCCCTATATGCAGCGCAACATGATGCTGCGCTACAAGACGGCCATCCAAGTGCGCAACTTCTTGGACAAAGAAGGTTTTATCGACATCGAAACCCCGATGTTGGGCAAGAGCACCCCTGAAGGTGCCCGCGATTATTTGGTGCCCAGCCGCGTACACGACGGCCAATTCTTTGCCTTGCCACAATCGCCCCAGTTGTACAAGCAGATGCTGATGGTGGCCGGTTACGACCGCTACTACCAAATCACTAAGTGCTTCCGCGACGAAGACCTGCGCGCTGACCGCCAGCCTGAGTTCACGCAGATTGACTGCGAAACCTCGTTCTTGGACGAAGAGGAAATCCGCGCCATCTTCCAGCGCATGATTACCGAAGTGTTCAAGCAGCAACTGAACGTCGATTTGGGCGAGTTCCCGATCATGAGCTACCAAGAAGCGGCACGCCGCTTTGGCTCGGACAAGCCCGACCTGCGCGTCAAGCTCGAATTTACTGAGTTGACCGAGGTAATGAAGGACGTGGACTTCAAGGTGTTCTCCACCCCCGCCACCACCAAGGGGGGCCGTGTCGTGGCGCTGCGCGTGCCCGGTGGCGCGCAAATCTCGCGTGGCGAGATCGACCAATACACCGAATTCGTCAAAATCTATGGTGCCAAGGGCTTGGCGTGGATCAAGGTCAATGAAGTGGCTAAGGGCCGCGAGGGCCTGCAATCGCCCATCGTCAAAAACCTGCACGATGCCGCCTTGGCTGAAATTATGCAGCGCACCGGCGCACAAGACGGCGATTTGCTGTTCTTTGGTGCCGACAAAGAAAAGGTGGTCAACGACTCCATCGGCGCGCTGCGCCTGAAGGTGGGCCACAGCGAGTTTGGCAAGAAGAACGGCCTGTTTGAAAACCGTTGGGCACCGCTGTGGGTGGTGGACTTCCCGATGTTCGAGCACGACGAGGAAGAAAACCGCTGGACGGCTGTACACCACCCCTTCACCAGCCCCAAAGATGGCCATGAAGACCTGATGGACACCGATCCCGGCGCTTGCATTGCCAAAGCCTACGACATGGTGCTCAACGGCTGGGAACTGGGCGGTGGTTCGGTGCGTATCCACCGTGCTGATGTGCAGAGCAAGGTGTTTGCGGCGCTCAACATCAGCCCCGAAGATGCCCGCGCCAAGTTTGGCTATCTGCTCGATGCGCTGCAATACGGCGCGCCTCCACACGGTGGTTTGGCCTTCGGTTTGGATCGCTTGATTACACTGATGACGGGTGCTGAATCCATCCGCGACGTGATTGCCTTCCCCAAGACCCAGCGCGCCCAAGACTTGCTGACCCAAGCCCCCAGCCCCGTGGACGAGAAGCAACTGCGCGAACTGCACATCCGTCTGCGCAATGTGGATGCAGTGAAGGCGGGTTAAACCGTCTGGTGCTTGCACGCTTGCAGGCAAAATCGAAGGGCACCTGCGGGTGCCTTTTTTTGTGCTCAGGAGGGGTATGTTGTGACCAAGCCGCTGTCTAAATCCCATTTGTTGGCCAGCAAGGTCATGTATGCGGCCATGACTATTTTGCGCGATGGTGGCAAAACCATGAAGGCGGCGGACATCTTGGAGGCCATTCCGGCCCATGTGCCGCTGGACGCTTGGGCACTGGAGGAGATTGAGAGCAATGGCCTGCCGCGCTGGCGGATGTATGTTCAGTTTTTCTCGGTGGATGCCGTCAAATCGGGCTATCTGCTCAAGTCCAAAGGTGTTTGGTCATTGACGCTCACTGGCGAGGAAGCCTTGGCTTTGGGGGCCAATGGGTTTTTCTCCAAAGCCCGTGAGGGCTACCGCGTTTGGAAGAAAGAGCAAATCAACACCTCAAAATCATCGGGCAAAGAAAAGTCGGACGACGGCAATGTCGTCCAAGAACCGCCCGAAGAGCAGTTTGAGCGCCTGCGCAAAGATGTCAACTCCACCTTGGTGGCCGAGATTTTGGAGCGCATCAAAACCAATTCTTGGCAATTTTTTGAGCGGCTGGTGGTAGAACTGCTGCTGGCGATGGGCTATGGTGGCACTGGGGGGCAAGGGCTGGCGTTGCAGCAGGGCAGTGATGGGGGCGTGGATGGTTTTATCCACCAAGACAAACTGGGTTTGGACATCATTTACCTGCAAGCCAAACGCTGGACAAACCAAACCGTGGGTCGGCCCGACATCCAGCAGTTTGTCGGGGCCTTGGCGGGCCGCCAAGCCAATCGCGGTGTGTTCATCACCACGTCAAAATTTAGCCAAGAGGCGCGTGAATACGTCAAAGCCTTGCAGGTACGAGTGATTTTGATGGATGGGGAACGCTTGGCACAGTTGATGATTGAGCATGGCGTGGGCGTTTCTATTTGGAAGTCTTACGAACTCAAGCGCATTGACTCCGATTTTTTCAGTGAGGAATAACACCATGCACAAGATGACGTGGGGCGCTCTGGTGCTGCTGTGGGCGGCCATCGGGCTGACCGGTTGCGGCGAGAAAAAAACCGAATTGGGCCAAGGTGGTTCAGTGGTTACGGGGTCGGCTGGGCCGCAGGGTGCCCAAGGAGCTGCGCCGGAGTTGGTGCGTTGTGAGGCCCCTGTGGCTACGGTAGCGCTGGCCGAGAATCCGCATGGCTATGTCATGGGGTCGGGCGGGCATTTGCCCGCCTCGCCGGTGCCGCTGATCAAATTGCTGGCGCAGCAAAGCGGCTGCTTTCGTATCGTCGATCGGGCCGCCGGACTGCGGGGCACGGTACAAGAGCAAGAACTGAAAGAAGCCGGGGTGCTGCGCAAAGAAGGCTCTACCGTGGCTAAGGGGCGCGGCTATGAGGCCCAATACACCCTCACCCCCAGCCTGACCTTCAGTGAAGAAAACGCGGGGCGCGGGCTGGCGGGTATCTTGGCCTTGATTCCGGTGCTGCGCGATATGGCTGGGCTGATTGGGCTGGCCGAGCAGGTCAAGTTCAAAGAGGCGCAAACGGCATTGCTGCTCTCGGATAACGAAACCACCGAGCAAGTGGCGGCGGCCACTGGCGCGGCCCGCACCACCGATTTGGGCGTGGGTGGCTTGGTGCTGGGCCACATGGGCGGCGGTGCTGGTATCGGCTGGAGCAATACCAACGAGGGCAAGGTGATTGCCGCTGCTTTTTTGGACGCGCACAATCAACTGGTGGTGCAGGCGCGGGCTTTGCAGGCCAAGCAGTTGCCACCCGCCGTGCCAACACGCGCCGCTAGCGTGCGTGTGCCCGGTTGAGATGTTCGATAGCAGCAAGTAGAAAGCAGCCATGCACAGTTTCACCACGGCCTTAGGCCCACGCGCCAGCGACACCCTGCGCATCGCTACCTACAACATCCACAAAGGTGTGCAGGGCCTAGGCCCGGTGCGGCGGCTAGAAATCCACAACCTAGGCGCGGCGGTAGCGCAACTCGATGCCGACATCATCTGCCTGCAAGAGGTACGCAAGCTGCACCGGCGCGAGGCGCAATACTTTGCGCACTGGCCCGATCAGCCCCAAGCGGAGTTTCTGGCCCCGCCAGGCTATGCCGCTGTGTACCGCACTAACGCCGTTACCCGCCACGGCGAGCACGGCAATGCACTGCTCACGCGCTGGCCGGTGATAGGGCACCAGCACGAGGACATTTCTGACCACCGCTTTGAACAACGCGGGCTGCTGCATGTGGAGCTAGAGGTACAAGGGCGGCCAGTGCATGTGATTGTGGTGCATCTGGGGCTGATTCCGGGCAGCCGGGTGCGGCAAATCCACCGGCTGCACGCCTTTATCGAGCGCGAGGTGCCGGGCGGTAGCCCGCTGGTGGTGGCCGGAGACTTTAACGACTGGGGGCAACAGCTCAAGCGGATGCTGGCAGGCCAAGGGCTACATGAATACGAAGAGGCTACCCCCCAACGGGCCTTTACCTACCCTGCCCGCCTGCCCATCGTGCAGTTAGACCATGTGTATGTGCGCGGCTTGCAGCCCTTGGGCTTGCAGGTACCACGTGGGCGCAGTTGGTGGCGCATGTCCGACCATTTGCCACTGGTGGCCGAGTTTCGCGTTTGAGGGTGGGTGCAGGTGTCTGATACAGATTGGGGCGATAGCCCGCAGATGGCCCTGCTACAGGGGGCGGCAGAGCTTTTTCCGGCGCTGATTGCTGCGCTGGATGCTGCCCATACCGATGTGCAGTTTGAGACCTATCTGTTCGACTTTACCGATACTGGGGCCACGGTGGCTGAGGCGCTGGAGCGCGCTGCCCAGCGTGGGGTGCATGTGCGTGTGGTGGTGGATGGTGTGGGCACCGGGCGGCTGCCGCCGCAATGGCGCTTGCGTTTTCATCAGGCCGGGGTGCGCTGCCTGATTTTTGCGCCACTGGGGCCACTGGGCCTGCTCTGGCCCAAGCGCTGGCGTCGGCTGCACCGCAAGCTGTGCGTGGTGGATGGGCACACGCTGTTTTGCGGTGGCATCAATGTGCTAGACGATTTTCATGATCCGAACCACGGTGCGCTACAGGCTCCCCGGTTTGATTTTGCTGTGCAAATGACAGGCGATTTGGCACTACAGGCCAGCGACACCATGGAGCAACTGTGGCAGCACATGGTAGCGGTGCGCCAGATACGCCACTACCAGTTGCCTGAGGCGGTACGCGCCCTGCGTGCCGCCCAAGCGGCCCGGCGCAGCGCTATGCGGGCTGCTGAACAGCGCCCACGCGCTAGCCTGCTGCTGCGTGACAATGTGCGCCACCGCGCCCGCATCGAAAAAGCCTACCTGCGCGCCATTGCTGCGGCGCGGGAAGAAATCATCATTGCCAATGCCTACTTTTTGCCGGGGCGCAAGCTGCGCCGGGCGCTGGTGCT
>JAIESZ010000008.1 GCA_019745615.1 Burkholderiaceae bacterium | reverse complement strand
ACGGAACGGCCCAAGAACACCTCGCCCTCATTCTCGGCATAAACCATCGGCCCCAAGGCGTCGGTCATGCCGTAACGAGTCACCATATCACGGGCAATGTGCGTGGCGCGCTCAAAGTCGTTGCTGGCACCTGTGGTCATTTGGTGCATAAACACTTCTTCAGCGATACGGCCACCAAACAACATACTGATTTGGTTCAGCATATAGTCTTTGTCGTAGCTGTAGCGGTCTTGCGCGGGCAGGCTCATGGTCACGCCCAAGGCCCGGCCACGCGGAATGATGGTTACTTTGTGCACCGGGTCGCACTTGGGCAGCAGCTTACCAATCAGGGCGTGGCCTGCTTCGTGGTAAGCGGTGTTGCGGCGCTCTTCTTCGGGCATGACCATGCTCTTGCGCTCAGGCCCCATCAAGATTTTGTCTTTGGCCTTTTCAAAATCCTGCATTTCTACCGTGCGGGCATTGCGGCGCGCTGCCATCAGCGCGGCCTCGTTGCACAGGTTAGCCAAGTCGGCCCCCGACATACCGGGCGTGCCACGGGCAATGATGCCGGGATTCACATCTTGGCCCACCGGAATCTTGCGCATATGCACATTCAGGATTTGCTCACGGCCCCGGATATCGGGCAGCGTGACATACACCTGACGGTCAAAACGGCCCGGACGCAGCAAGGCAGCATCCAGAATGTCGGGGCGGTTGGTGGCGGCCACCACGATCACACCGAGGTTGGTCTCAAAACCGTCCATCTCGACCAGCATCTGGTTGAGGGTTTGTTCGCGCTCGTCATTGCCACCGCCCAAACCGGCACCACGTTGGCGGCCTACGGCATCGATTTCATCAATAAAGATGATGCAGGGGGCATTTTTTTTGGCGTTTTCAAACATGTCGCGCACACGGGCCGCGCCCACGCCGACGAACATTTCGACAAAATCGGAACCAGAAATGCTGAAAAACGGCACCTTGGCTTCACCTGCAATAGATTTGGCCAACAGGGTTTTACCGGTGCCCGGAGGGCCGACCAGCAGCAAACCACGCGGAATACGGCCACCCAGCTTTTGGAATTTTTGTGGGTCTTTCAGAAAATCGACCACTTCCTTGACTTCTTCTTTGGCCTCATCGCAACCAGCGACATCGGCAAAAGTGACACCATTGTTGTTTTCATCCAACATACGCGCTTTGCTTTTGCCAAAGCTGAAAGCACCACCCTTGCCGCCGCCTTGCATCTGGCGCATGAAATACACCCAGACGCCAATCAGCAGCAGCATCGGCCCCCAGCTGACCAGCAAAGTCATCAGCAGCGAGCCTTCTTCGCGTGGTTTAACGTCAAACTTGACGTTGTTGTTCACCAGATCGCCCACCAAACCCCGGTCGAGGTAGGTAGCAGTGGTACGGATACGGCGGTCATCGTTGGTGACGGCCACGATTTCGGTGCCGCCTTGGCCTTCTTGGATGGTGGCGCTCTTGATGCGGCTGTTGCGCACTTCGTCCAGAAATTCGGAATATCCGATGTAGCCAGCTGCCGCGCCTACCCGCGTATCAAACTGTTTGAATACGGTGAACAGCACCATGGCAATGACCAGCCAAACGGCGACTTTTGAAAACCACTGATTATTCAAGCGGGGCTCCAGAGAGAGTGCAAAGAGCAATAGACAAGGTAAGGGCTGATTTTAGGCGTTTCAAGACAGGCCGGGACAGCAATAGCCCCAGACGGCCACAGTTGGGGCGTGGATTTGACCCACCGCAGCCCAACGTATCGCTTTAGCCTTGGTTTTTAAGACCAATGCCAACCAAAAAGGTTTCTGATGATTTGTCGCGCGATGCCTTGGGTTTGACCGGCTTGACGATGCGAAACGTCTCTTTGAACAAAGCCACCAGCGGCGCATAGGCACCACCATGAAACAATTTGGCCACCAACGCGCCATCAGGATGCAGATGCTGGCGGGCAAAATCGACCGCCAACTCTACCAGCAGTTCAATGCGGGCGGCATCGGTGGCACCAATGCCCGACAGGTTAGGAGCCATGTCAGACACCACCACATCCACCGTGCGGCCTTGCACTGCCGCTTCGAGTTGTGCCAGCACCTCAGGCTCACGAAAATCGCCTTGGATGTAGTGGACGCCTTCCACCGGCTCCATCGGCAACAAGTCCAAAGCGATGATGGTGCCATCGAGTGTGCCACTGGCCGCACCACCGGGCGACAAGCGTCGGCGCACATACTGGCTCCAAGCGCCGGGGGTGCAGCCCAAATCGACCACTACGTGGCCGGGGCGGATCAGGCCAAACTGCTCGTCGATCTCCTTGAGTTTGTAGGCGGCGCGGGCGCGGTAGCCCTCTTTGTGCGCCAGTTTGACGTAGGTGTCATTGACGTGGTCGTTCAACCAAGCCTTGTTCACCTTCTTACTTTGTGTTTTGACCTTCATGATTCTCCTGTCCTGCCTCGATAATACGGCCCATGCCCCAAATTGAACTTACTCCGGCCCAGCGCCGGGAACAACGCGCCGAAGCCCACCACCTGAACCCGGTGGTGCATATCGGCAACGATGGCCTTACCCCCGGCGTGCGCAAAGAGGTCGATGCCGCCCTCAATGCCCACGGCCTCATCAAAATTCGCGTTTTCAACGATGACCGTGCAGCCCGCGAACTGATGTACCAAGAACTGGCCGCTGAACTCAACGCAGCACCCATCCAGCACATCGGCAAATTATTGGTGCTGTGGCGGCCCATGCCCGATAAAGAGCGTAGCGTCGATGAAGACCGGATGCCTGGCCCCAAAGACGTCAAGGTGCTCAAGTACAGCAAACGCGGCGGCCAACGCCCCGAAATCAAAACCCTGCGCGTGCTCGGCAACGAGCGCCTGACCTCTGGCGGCCAGATTAAACGCGCTAAAAAGCGCAAGCCTACCTCAGTGAAAAAACGCCAATCGGATTAAGCACTGTGGCCTCCCTGTTTCTACACAATGTGCAACAGCAGCAAGCCTTGCTTGCCACGCTGCACACGCTGGATGAGGCAGTGTTGCAAGCGGGTCAACTGGCCGCCCAAGTGTTGCGCCAAGGTGGCAAACTGTTGTGGTGTGGCAACGGTGGCTCTGCCGCTGATAGCCAACACTTGGCCGCCGAGCTGACTGGGCGCTTTGTCCATGACCGGCTGCCCCTTGCGGCGCTGGCCTTGTCCACCGACACCTCGGCCCTGACTTGCATCAGCAACGACTACTCTTTTGACGAGGTGTTTGCGCGTCAGGTGCAGGCGCTGGGGCGATCAGGTGATTTGCTGATTGGTATTTCCACCTCCGGCAACTCGCGCAATGTGATCCGTGCTGTGCAAGAGGCCCAGCAGTTGGGCCTGCACACCTTGGGCCTGCTGGGGCGCGATGGCGGCGCACTGCGCCCGCTGTGCAGCCACAGTATCGTCGTTCCCAGCCAAACCACGGCGCGCATCCAAGAAGCCCATATCCTGATCGGCCATACCCTGTGTGGTCTGATTGAACAAGAGTTAGGCTTGGCCTGAATGGGCCTAAGCCCCGTGTTGATGAAGCCTTTGTTACCCTCTCCTGAACACATTGCCCACTGCCGCATCTTGGTGGTGGGCGATGTCATGCTCGACCGTTATTGGCATGGCGAAGTCACCCGCATTTCGCCCGAAGCCCCGGTGCCAGTCGTGCATATCCGGCGCGAAGAAAACCGCCTTGGTGGTGCCGCCAACGTCGCCTTAAACCTCAAAACCCTTGGTGCCCAAGTCACTTTGTTAAGCATGGTGGGGCAAGATGAGGCCGCCGAGCGCCTGCACGAGCTGCTCCAGCAGCACGGGATTTGTGCCGAGTTGGGCCGCGACCCCGACATGGACACCATCGTCAAGCTGCGCGTGATTGGCAGGGCGCAGCAAATGCTGCGCATCGACTTTGAAAAAGAACCCGACCACGAAGTGCTGGCCAGCATGTTGGGGCATTTCTCGGTCCTGCTGCAAGGGCACGATGTCGTGCTGTTTTCAGACTACGGCAAAGGCGGCTTGGCGCATATCCCGCAGATGATCGACATGGCCCGGCGTGCGGGCAAGCCGGTGCTGATTGACCCCAAGGGCCACGATTACAGCCGGTATGCCGGGGCCACCGTGATTACGCCCAACCGCGCCGAATTTACCCAAGTAGTGGGCAGTTGGCACAGTGAAGCGCAGCTCCAGCACAAAGCCGAGGCTTTTTGCCAGCAACTCGGATTGCAAGCCCTGCTGCTGACCCGCTCTGAAGAGGGCATGACGCTGTTTCAGGCGGGCCAAGTGCATTCTGTGCCTGCGCAAGCGCGGGAAGTGGCCGACGTTACCGGAGCGGGCGATACCGTGATTGCCACCCTCGCCCTGTTGCTGGCCTGCGGCCTGCCCCTAGAGCAAGCCATGCACTGGGCCAACCATGCCGCTGGGCTGGTGGTGGCCAAATTTGGCACCGCCAGCCTGAGTTACGAAGAATTATCCGCATGAGCAACCCTGCCGACAAAATCTGCCCGCCAGACGAGCTAGCCACCCGACTACCCTCCTTGGCGCGTCCGCTGGTGATGACCAATGGCGTATTTGACGTGTTGCACCGTGGGCACGTCAGTTACCTGCACCGCGCCGCTGAGTTGGGCGGCTCGTTGCTGGTGGCCCTCAATACCGACCGCTCGGCCAAAATGCTGGGCAAAGGCCCAGACCGACCCCTGCACAGCGATGTAGATCGGGCCTATGTGCTGGCTGGTTTGGGCTGCGTTGATTTGGTCACGTTTTTTGACACCCGCACCCCGGTAGAGTTGATTCGCGCTCTGCGCCCCGACATCTATGTCAAGGGCGGTGACTACGATATGGAAACCCTAGAAGAAACCCAAGTGGTGCGCAGTTGGGGCGGGCAATCGCTGGCGCTGCCTTTTGTCGAGGGGTTTTCTACCACCGCACTGGTGCAGCGCATTCGCACCCCCTTGCGCAAAGCGGCTTTTTTAGACCGCGATGGCGTGATTAACCGCGACCGGGCCTATGTGCATCGCTGGCAAGATTTTGAGTTCATGCCCGGTGCCATCGAGGGGATGCGCCGTTTGCAGCAAGCGGGTTACGCGCTAGTGGTAGTTACCAATCAATCAGGCTTGGCACGCGGCTACTACACCGAAGCAGAGTACCAAGCCCTGAGCAGCGCCATGCGCCAAGAGCTAGCGCGCCAAGGCGTAGAGCTGGCAGGCATCTACCACTGCCCACACCACCCAGCCGGGGCAGTAGCAGATTTGGCTATAGCCTGTAACTGCCGCAAACCCGCGCCGGGCCTGCTGTTGCGGGCAGCACAAGAGCTGCAACTCTCCCTAGCGGATTCCATTTTGATTGGTGACAAACCCAGCGACATCGAAGCCGCACGCGCCGCTGGCGTGGGCCATGCCTATCTGGTCGATTCGGACAACCCCGAATCTGGCACTACGCACCATTTGGCAGACGGCCATTTTACCGATTTGCTCACCTGTACCACCGCGCTGCTGGGTGCAGCCACAGCATAAAAAAGGACAGATACCCATGATTATTGTGACTGGCGGTGCTGGCTTTATTGGCAGCAACCTTGTACAGGGCCTCAATGCCCGTGGCATTTCGGATATTTTGGTGGTCGATGACTTGAGCGATGGCCACAAATGCCTGAACCTCGCAGACGCCCACATCCGCGATTACTTGGACAAAGACGATTTTCTACAGCGCATCCAATCGGGCCAACACTTGGGGCCGGTAGAGGCGGTGTTTCACCAAGGAGCTTGCTCCTCCACCACAGAGTGGGATGGCCGCTTTGTCATGCGTGTCAACTACGAATACACCAAAGCCCTACTGGGCTGGACAACGGCGCAGCGGGTGCCGTTTTACTACGCCTCATCGGCCTCGGTGTACGGCAATGGCACCGTGTTTAAAGAGTCCCGCGAGCATGAGCGCCCGCTCAACGCCTACGCCTTCTCCAAATTTTTGTTTGACGTGCATCTGCGGCCCTTGCTGGCAGGTATCGACAGCCCAGTGGTGGGCCTGCGTTATTTCAATGTGTATGGCCCACGTGAACAGCACAAGGGCAGCATGGCCAGCGTGGCATACCATATGCGCCAGCAACTGCTCACCGGCGACACCGTGCGCCTGTTTGAAGGCTGCGATGGCTATGGCCCCGGCGAACAGCAACGCGACTTTATCCATGTCGATGATGTGGTGGCAGTCAATCTGTGGCTGCTGGACAACCCACAGGTGCGCGG
>JAIESZ010000340.1 GCA_019745615.1 Burkholderiaceae bacterium | reverse complement strand
AGTTTGACGCCAATCCATACCAGCAGCAACGCGCCGGTAAATTTGAGGAAAGGCAGTGCCAGCAGCGTCATGGCAAATGCAATCAGAATGATACGCAGGATGATGGCCCCTGCGGTGCCCCAGATGATGCCTTTGGTGCGTTGCGCGGGTGGCAACTTGCGGCAGGCCAAGGCAATGACCACCGCGTTGTCGCCACCGAGCAAAATGTCGATGATGATGATCTGGCCTAGGGCGAGCCAGAATTCAGGCGCAAATAAAAAATCCATAAATTCCTCAGTGATAGTGTGCGAAAGGGGGCTATCCGTTCAAAGCACCAATTGGAACACTGCAACCGCACTTGTGCGAGTGTGGTGCTGTAGTGAATATTGCGTATAGCGTGGCTGGGCTGGGTGGCGTCTTGTGCGACGATAACGCGTATGACAAACCCGACGATTGAACAACTCCACGCCCTGTGCGCTATTGCCGAGGCCGCCGGCCAGCAGGTGATGGCGGTTTATGCCCAAGATTTTGCCAGTTGGCAAAAAGACGATGCCTCTCCCCTGACCGAGGCCGATGTGCGCGCTGACCAGACGATTCGTGCTGGTTTGCAGGCCCAGTTTCCGGGGATGTTTGTGTGGTCGGAAGAATCGGTGTCGGCGGGGGTGCGCACGGCAGAGACGTTTTTTTTGGTCGATCCGCTCGATGGCACCAAGGAGTTTGTGCAGCGCAGTGGCGAGTTTACGGTCAATATCGCGCTGATCCACCAAGGCCAGCCAGTGGCCGGTGTGGTGTTGGCTCCGGCCACGGGTGAGTTGTTTTATGCTGCCCACGGTTTGGGTGCGTGGCAGCGCCAAGCGGGGGGCGATGTGGCTTTGCAGGTGGCACCGGTGCGGGCTGGGCAGCCTTTGCGCGTCTTGGGCAGCCGCTCGCACGGCGGCGAAGCGCTGGCCGCTTGGCTGGCCCAATTGCTGTTGGCACACGATTTTGTGGCTGCCGGTAGCTCGCTCAAGTTTTGCCGCATTGCCCAAGGGCTGGCGGATGTGTACCCACGTTTTGGCCCGACCAGCCAGTGGGATACCGCTGCTGCGCAGTGTGTGCTGGAGCAGGCTGGGGGCCGGGTGACGGATTTTGCGGGGCAGCGGCTGCAGTATGGTTTGCAACGCCCTGTGCTCAACCCAGAGTTTCTGGCCGTGGGTGATCCGCAGTGGTTGGTGCAACTGTTACCCCACACCGCCCCGGAGGCGGGGGCATGAACAGCCTGAGCCGTTTGACCACTGAATATATTGAGGCCGAAGACCGTATCCGCGTCACGGGGGAGTTGCCCGCCCAAGCGGGCGAGGATGGCCCACGCACCGTGGTGCTTTGGCTAACGCAGCGGCTGCTCAACCGCTTGCTGCCGCATTTGCTCCAGTGGCTAGAGCGCCATGATGTGCCGCAAGGTTGGGATGAGGTGGTGCAGGGCTTTGCCCAGCAGGCCGCCGTGGCGGCCTTGCAACCGCAAGCGCCGGTGTGCAGCGCCCCGGAGAGCCGGACTTGGTTGGTGCAGAGCCTACAACTGACTTGTACCCCTGAGAGCGTGCAGTTGGGGTTTCAAGCAGCGGCAGCGGAGGATGTGCCCCCGGCTGATTTGGTGTTGCAAGCACAAGCCTTGCGCCAATGGCTGAACATTGTGTATGACCTGTATGTGCGCGCTAGCTGGCCGCTGGCGCTGTGGCCGCAGTGGCTGGTGGAGGCACGTCAACCAGCAGCCCGCCCTGCGGCTTTGTTGCACTGAGGATGGCGAGCGCAGCGGCGGGGCGCTATTTACTTGCCAATACAGAAGCTGGAAAAAATCACCCCCAGCAGGTCGTCGGAAGTGAATTCGCCGGTAATGGCGCTGAGGCCGTTTTGTGCCAGCCGCAGTTCTTCGGCCAGCAGGTCTAGCGCGGGGCTGTGGCCTTGCAGTTGCAGCGCGGCGGTGTCCAGATGGTCGCTTACGCTGTGCAGCGCCTGCACATGGCGGGCGCGGGCAATAAACAGCCCTTCGGCGGCGGTTTGCCAGCCTGCCAGTGCCAGCAACTGCTGGCGCAGGGCGTCCAGACCGGCCCCGGTGCGCGCTGACAGCACGATGCCCGACTCAGGCAGTGTCTGGCCGGGAGGCAGGCAGTCGCTTTTGTTCCATAAGTCGAGCACCGGCACTTGGACTGGTAGGCTGGCGCGCATGGTCTGGGCAATAGTGGCGTCGGCTTGTTGGTAATCTGGGGTGTGGGTGCGCGTCAGGTCGTGCAGGAACAGCACGGCATCGGCGTTGCTAATTTCGCTCCAAGCGCGTTCAATGCCGATGCGTTCCACTTCATCGCTGCTGTCGCGCAGCCCGGCGGTGTCGATGATGTGTAGTGGCACGCCTTCGATCTGGATGGTTTGCTGCACCTTGTCGCGTGTCGTGCCTGCAATGGGCGTGACGATGGCCAGTTCGGCCCCGGCCAGCGCATTGAGCAGCGAGCTTTTGCCCGCATTGGGCTGCCCGGCAATCACCACCTTGATGCCTTCGCGCAGCAGGGCACCTTGTTGGGCGCGTTGCAGTACACCCGCCAGTGTTTGGCGCAGGTAGGCCAGTTGGCCGTCGGCATCGGCTTGGCGCAGAAAGTCGATTTCTTCTTCGGGAAAATCCAGCGTGGCTTCGACCAGCATACGCAGGTGGATGAGCGCATCGCGCAGCAGATGGATTTGTTGCGAGAACGCCCCAGAGAGTGAGCGGCTGGCGCTGCGCGCTGCGGCCTCGGTGCTGGCGTCGATCAGGTCAGCAATGGCTTCGGCTTGGGCCAGATCAATTTTGTCGTTCAGAAAGGCGCGCTCGGTGAACTCGCCCGGCTGCGCCAGTCGCAAGCCGGGTAGCAGGGGCTGGCCGGTGCTGGCTTCTGGGGTGTGGGCTGCTTCTAGGCAGCGGGCCAGCAACAGTTGCAGCACCACCGGGCCGCCGTGGGCTTGCAGTTCCAGCACGTCCTCGCCGGTGTAGCTGTGTGGGCCGGGAAAGTACAGGGCCAGCCCTTGGTCAATGGCTTGGCCTTGGGCATCACGAAAGGGCAGGTAAGTGGCTTCGCGTGGTTTCAGGGCGCGGCCACACAGCAGGCGCACCAGTGGCTCCAGCCCTTTGCCGGAAACGCGCACGATGCCCACGGCCCCCCGGCCCGGAGCGGTGGCAATGGCGGCGATGGGGTCGTGGTGGCGGGACAGCATGGTGGAGTCGGCTTTAAAAGGGAGGCAGTGTGGCGGAAAAAAGGCCGCTTGCGCGGCCTTCGGTGGGGGTGTGGTTCAAGCAGTTACTTGAACTTGGGCAGGTTGAACTGCGGTGGCACGCCCATGCGGGTGTTAATCAGCCACTGTTGGGCAATCGACAACACGTTGTTGGTCAGCCAGTACAGCACCAAACCGGCGGGGAAGAAGAAGAACATGACGCTAAAAATCAACGGCATGATCCACATCATCTTGGCTTGGATCGGGTCTGGTGGTGCTGGATTAAGCGCTGTTTGCAGCAGCGAGCTTAAAGTCATCAACAGGGGGAGGATGAACAGCGGGTCGGGTGTGGATAAGTCGTGAATCCAACCAATCCACGGTGCGTTGCGCATTTCCACACTGGAGAGCAAAACCCAGTACAAGGCAATAAATACTGGAATTTGCACCATGATCGGGAAGCAGCCGCCCATCGGGTTGACCTTTTCCTCGCGGTAAATACGCATCATCTCTTGCTGCATTTGCTGCGGGCTGTCTTTGAGGCGCTCGCGCATTTCCATGATGCGGGGGTTGATGGCCTTCATTTTGGCCATGCTGGCATAGGCTTTGGCATTGAGCCAGTAAAAGGCAATTTTGAGCAGCAGCACCAGGCCCACAATCGCCCAGCCCCAATTGCCGATCATGCTGTGCAGCTTGTCCAAGAGCCAGTACAGCGGTTTGGCCAGAATGGTGAGCCAGCCGTAGTCTTTGACCAGCTCTAGCCCAGGTGTGAGGGCTTCGAGGGTTTTCTCGATTTGTGGGCCAGCAAACAGGCGTGCTTCGAGGGTTTTGCTGCTGCCGGGGGCAATGTTGCCCAGTGCGGCAATCATGCCCACTGAGTACAGGTTGGTATCGACCTTGCGCATAAACAGTTCGCGTCGTGCGCCGTCGGGCAGCAGCCAAGCGCTGGCAAAGTAATGCTGCACCATCGCCACATAACCATCGCTGCTGTCTTTGGTGTAGTCTGCCTTGCCGCTTTCGATGTCTTTGAACTCGACCTTTTGGTATTTCTTCTCTTGCGTGAAGATGGCCGGGCCAGTAAAGGTAGAGTAGAACGAGGACTCGCCGGGCGGCTTGTTGCCGTCGCGCACCAGTTGCAGATACAACTGCGGGGCCAATGGGGCTGTGCCGGTGTTGCGCACTTCGTGCGTCACAGCAATATCGTAAGCGCCGCGCTTGAGCGTCCACGTTTTGACCAGCTTGAGGCCACCCAGATCGGGCGATTCAAAGCGGATGCGCAATTCGTTCTCGCCGTCTTGCAAGGTGCGCGGGCCGGGCACGGCCACCATGGGCGTTTTGTGCGTGGCAAAGTCGCCGCCGATCAGGCCGGTCTGGGCGACATAAACGCGCTGTGGGCTTTCATCAAACAGCACAAAATTGCGGGTGCGGTCGGCAATGTCGGCGTGTTGCAGCAGCTCGGCGTGGATCAGGGAGCCGCCTTCGCTGTCAAACGCCAAGCGATAGACATCGGTGCTCACTTCAAGGCGTTGACGCGGTTTTTGCACCGCTGCTGCGGCTTGCCCCGGTACGGCAGCCATGCCCACCGTGGTGCCTGTGCCACTGGCCGTGGGTACAGCCGCCGTGCTAGCGGCGACTGGCGCTGCGGTGTTGCTGGCCACCGTTTGGGTGCTGGTAGCGGGTGTCGGGAAGAAGGTAGCCTGCTTGCCGTTGTGCACCTGCCACTTGTCCCACAACAGGACGATAGAAAAGCCAAATATCACCCACAAAATGGTGCGGCGGATGTCGTTCATGAAGACTTTTTTGCTGAGGATGAAGAAGTGGCCGGTGCGATCAGCCGTGAAAACAACCGGGTGGCGCGTGGCGGATCGGCAGGAACCGGGTCGTGGCCGCCATCACACCAAGGGTGGCAGCGTGCCAAGCGCGTGACGGTTAGCCAACTGCCAGCCGCTGCCCCGTGCTGTTGCAAGGCTTGCAGCGAGTAGGCCGAGCAGGTAGGCTCAAAGCGGCAGGCCGAGCCTAACCAAGGACTCAGCAGCAGCCGATAGCCCTTGACCAGTCCGATCAGGAGGCGCTGCATCATGGCTAATCTTTGACTGTAGGTGGTGTGCTGCCGTGGCGGGCCGCACGCGCCAACAATTGCTGCAATTCGGCACGCACTGCCTGCTTGAGCAGTTCGGATTGGGCGCTGATGAATTGCTTGCGGTCAAACGTGGCCCGCAGCCGCAGCACATAGGCTGCCACGGGTAAATCGGCTTGCCAAGTTTGCGCTACTGTGTAGATTTGGCGCTTGATGGCATTGCGTGTCACGGCGCGGCGCGCCCAACGCTTGGGCACCATCGCACCTAGCCACAGCCCGGCCACGGGAAAAAGGGCCTGTGCATTGCCCACAGGCCCTAAATTTGCGCTGGGCGCAGCCACCCCCATATCCACAGGCAGCACAAGGCGATGCAATGCGAAATGGGGCGTGCGTGCCACAGTGCCACCGGCCAAAGCCGCTTGGAATTGGGCGCGCGTTTTCAGCCGCTGCATGGAAACACCCCGCTTGGACGCCTGCCGACGCTCACTGGGGAGCGATCCAAAGCCTTGCCGATTAGACGGCCAGACGCTTGCGGCCCTTGGCGCGGCGGGCGTTGATGACGGCGCGGCCACCACGGGTCTTCATGCGCACCAAGAAACCGTGGGTACGGGCGCGGCGGGTTTTGGAGGGCTGATAAGTACGTTTCATGAGGGGCTCCTTGAGGGGTCAGTCCGCCACCCAAGCGCATGGTTGCGCAGCTTGTGGGCCGGGGCGGTTTGGATAATTGCCCTGAAACACATTCAGGGAAACCGCGCATTATTGCAGGCTTGTGCCGCAGAGGCAATCGAGCTGTGTAAAGCTGCCCTCACTTTGGCGGCTTATGTGGCCCAGAAAAAATTGTGGATAACCTTTGGACAAGTTAGAATCTGACGCCCCGTTTGTTCCTCCTATGCACAGAAAATTGACCCTGAAATGACAGAGGAACCCCATCGAAACGCCGCCCGGCG
>JAIESZ010000279.1 GCA_019745615.1 Burkholderiaceae bacterium | reverse complement strand
TTCATCATGGGAAAGACTACTGGCTTTTTGGAATACGACCGCATCGAAGAGGGCTACCTGCCCGTGCCGGAGCGGCTGAAAAACTACAAGGAGTTTGTCATCGGCTTGGCCCCGGAGCAGGCCAAGGTGCAGGGCGCACGCTGCATGGATTGCGGCACCCCGTTCTGCAACAATGGTTGCCCCGTTAACAACATCATTCCAGACTTCAATGATCTGGTGTACCGTGGCGATTGGAAAAACGCCATTGACGTGCTGCACAGCACGAACAACTTTCCGGAGTTCACGGGCCGCATCTGCCCGGCCCCTTGCGAGGCGGCCTGTGTCGTCAATATCAATGACGCCCCTGTCGGCATCAAGAGCATTGAACACGCCATCATCGACAAAGCCTGGGAGAACAACTGGGTGCAACCCCAGCCCGCCGCGCAAAAAACTGGCAAAAAAGTGGCAGTGGTGGGGGCTGGCCCTGCTGGCATGGCGGCAGCGCAGCAACTGGCCCGCGTCGGCCACGACGTGACCTTGTTCGAGAAGAACGACCGCATCGGTGGCCTGCTGCGCTACGGCATTCCTGACTTCAAGCTGGAAAAGTCCCACATTGACCGCCGTGCCAAGCAATTGGAAGCCGAAGGCGTCACCATCCGCACCAGTGTGCTGGTGGCTGACCCGAAAGAAGGCATGGGCAAAGGCTCCAAAGTCACCAACTGGGCCAAGGAAACCATCAGCCCAGCGCAATTGCAGGCCGAGTTTGACGCCGTGCTGCTGACTGGCGGTGCTGAACAATCTCGCGATCTGCCAGTGCCGGGCCGCGACTTGGACGGTATCCACTTTGCGATGGAGTTCTTGCCCCAGCAAAACAAGGTCAATGCTGGGGATAAGCTCAAGGGCCAACTGCGTGCCGATGGCAAGCATGTCATCGTCATTGGCGGTGGTGACACCGGCAGCGACTGCGTTGGCACCAGCAACCGCCACGGCGCGGCCAGCGTGACCCAATTTGAAGTCATGCCCATGCCGCCTGAGCAAGAAAACAAGCCGCTGGTCTGGCCTTACTGGCCGCTCAAGCTGCGCACCAGCTCCAGCCACGACGAAGGTTGCGTGCGCGAGTTTGCCATCTCCACCAAAGAATTTATCGGTGAGAAGGGCAAGGTCAAGGGCTTGACCACGGTGCAAGTCGAGTTCAAAGACGGCAAGCTGGTTGAAATTGCGGGCACTGAAAAGCACTACCAAGCCGACTTGGTGCTGCTGGCGATGGGCTTTGTGAATCCCGTGGCCGCTGTGCTCGATGCCTTTGGCATTGACAAAGACGCCCGTGGCAATGCGCGCGCCAGCACCGAAGACAGCGGTGGCTATGCCACCAATGTGTCTAAAGTTTTTGCTGCGGGTGACATCCGCCGGGGCCAATCGTTGGTGGTCTGGGCTATCCGCGAAGGCCGCCAAGCGGCGCGTGCTGTCGATAGCTTCTTGATGGGTCAATCGAGTCTGCCACGTTAAACTTGCACACCAACTTGCTGTAGCCGCCCATGCTTGCCCATGCAAGTGCGGGCGGCTTTTTTGTGCAGTGCGTCAATTTCGTGACAGGCCGTAGTGTGATACTGGGGCCGGTGCCATTGATTTTGTCATTGCTTTGGCATCAAACTGGCAAAAAATAGTGCTCAATGACAGCATCTGAAATCAAAACAAAGGAGATATATCTATGAAAACCGTGTTCAAGCAGATGGCAGTGGGTATGGCAGCACTCACTCTGGCTTTTGGTGCAGTAGCTTCTGACAAGGGCACCGCAGAAGAGGCCATGGCGATGGTCAAGAAGGGCGTGGCCCTCATCAAGTCGGGCGGACAAGAAAAAGCATTTGCTGAATTCAACAACCCTAAGGGTGCCTTTGTACAAAAAGACCTGTATGTCATGTGCTACGACATGTTGGGCAATAACAAATGTCACGGCTCTAACGCCAAGCTGATCGGCAAAAACCTGCTGGAAATCAAAGACGCTGATGGCAAGTTGATTGTCAAAGGCTTTATTGAAACTGCACAAAAAAGCGGCAAGGGTTGGGTCGATTACAAATGGCCTAACGCCATCACCAAAGTGGTTGAACCAAAATCTACCTATGTCGAAAAGATTGACGACGTGTTGATTGGTGTGGGTATTTACAAGTAACTTTTCCTCTCCTCCATGTCACCACTGCCCCGTGGGGGCATAGGCCAGCACTATTGCACTATTGCACCTTACCTCAAGCCCGCTGTGGTTTGATAGCGCCCCAGCAGGGGCGTGGATTGAAGTATGAAGATCAATGATCTGCGTATCGGCACGCGCCTAAAAATTGGCTTCGGTATTGTCTTGGCTTTGTTGATTGCCGTGGTGGCGCTGGTCAATATCAGCAATGCCCACAATCAAGAGCACCTATTCGAGGGTTTAGAGCTGGCCAGTGCCAAACTCAAGTGGACTACCGCCATGAAGGCGGCGCAGCTTGAGGGGGTGGTGTCCATCCGCAGTATTGGCCTGCACAGCGAAGTGGCGGGGATGAACAAAGAGGAGGCGCGGCTTAAAGAGCAGTGGAAGCTGTTTGCCCAAGCCCGTGAGCAACTCATGGCGTTGGGAACCACCGAAGAAGAAAAAACTATCTTCAGCAGCATTACCCAGCTAGAAAAGAATCTCGAAGCCCCCACTGCCCAAGCGATTGGTCAAGCCTTGGCCTTTGATACCGAGGGGGTGGCTCGCACCATTGCAAATCAGGTGGATCCGATCTACCGGCAAGTGCTGGTGGAGATCAATAAGCTGGTGCAACGGCAACAAACGGCAGAGCAACAAATGCGGGCACAGGCCGAGGCGGCCAGCCGCCGTTTAAGCCAATGGCTGTATGTCGCAGCGATAGTGGCGGTGCTCTTGGGTGGTTTGCTGGCTTGGGGCACTACCCGCAGCATCACCCGCCCTCTGCGCAAAGCGGTGGAGGTGGCGCGCCATGTCGCCAGTGGTGATTTGACGATGGATATCGTGGTCGAGTCCAGCGATGAGACCGGCGAGCTGATGCAGGCCCTCAAAGACATGAACGCCAGCTTGCTCAATACGGTGCAGCGGGTACGCATCGGCACCGATACCATTGCCTCGGCATCGAGCCAGATTGCCGCAGGCAACACCGAGCTGTCGGTACGCACTGAGCAGCAGGCCACTGCACTGGAAGAAACGGCGTCTTCCATGCAAACGCTGACCGGCACCGTCAAGCAAAATGCCGACAATGCCCACCAAGCCAATCAGTTGGCGCAATCGGCCTCGCAGGTGGCCACCCAAGGTGGCGACGTGGTGGCGCAGGTGGTCGATACCATGCGCTCCATCAATACCTCATCCAAAAAGATTGTGGACATCATCAGCGTGATTGATGGCATTGCTTTCCAGACCAACATCTTGGCGCTCAATGCGGCGGTAGAGGCGGCCCGTGCTGGTGAGCAGGGCCGGGGTTTTGCCGTGGTGGCCTCTGAGGTGCGCAGTTTGGCTGGGCGCAGTGCTGAGGCGGCCAAAGAGATCAAAACCTTGATTAGCGATTCGGTCGATAAAGTCGAGACTGGCAGCCATCTGGTAGAGCAAGCAGGTCACACGATGGAGCAGATTGTGGCCAGCATCAGCCGTGTCACCGACATCATGGGAGAAATCACCGCCGCCAGTGCCGAGCAAAGCGCAGGTATTGAGCAGGTGCATTTGGCTATTGAGCAGATGGAAGTGGCCACGCAGCAAAATGCCGCGATGGTCGAGGAGGCCGCCAGCGCTGCCGATGCCCTGCACAGCCAAGCTGACACCCTGACCCAGGTGGTGAGCGTGTTTCGCCTGCACGATAGCCGGAGCCATGTGCGTGCCCTGACCTAGGCGCGCCTGCTTGCGGTGTTAGCGGCGCTCAACTCGGTGCAGCCGGGCATCGCTGGCCTGAAAGGCGTGCTGCAAGGTGGCTAACAGTTGTTCGGCCTTGTGCTGGTTGTTGCTGGAGTAGTTGCACACATACACATCCAGCGTGACATAGGCGGCCTCAGGCCAAGTGTGGATGCACAGGTGTGACTCGGCCAACACCACCACGCCCGTGACGCCGCCTTGCTCACCAAAATGGTGAAACAAGCAGCCCACGGCAGTCAAGCCAGCCTGTGCTACGCTGGCTTGGCAAAAGGCTTGTAGGCAGGTGGCATCGTGCATCAGGCGGCTATCGCCTTGGCAACCATGCAGGTCGGCCATCAGGTGCAGGCCACTGGTGTGGGCAGGAGCTGGCGTTGCAACAGGCGCAATAACGGGCAAGGCATGGGGCATGCAAAAATCTCTTTCACAGCCTGCGGGCGGACACTGGCGAAGGCTGCGCATCATCAGTTTGCGCGTGAAACCTCGGCATTCATGCCGGGGAGGCAGAGAGCGGAACGCGCAGCGTTCCTTGCTTTGGCCCTTACCTGTTCGCGTCCTGTGTTGTCGGCCCGGTTGAAGAAGTAGCCATAACCATCACCACGCTGAATCACGCGGCAATGCTTGTGGCTGATGCCTTGTACCACGACAGATTTACCGTCTTGGTGGCTTTGGATGTTGAAAGAGCCACTGGCCCGCACTGCTACCCGTCCAGTGTGGATACCCGCTTTGACACCCGAAGGCACGTCAGCGCGCACCATGTCGCCGGTGCCAAAGCCATGCACACGTTTGGTACGCATCAGGTAGCCCCTTGGGAAGCCAAATTTGTCTAACCGGGTACGCTGGTAGCTACCCCGGCCTGTGGCCTTGAGGGTCAATGTGGGGCGTTGCCAGTTTTGGATGGCGGCGATGGTTCCGACGCAAGCGGCGTCGAGCGCGTGCGTCTTGGGTACTCCCAAGGTGCAGCGGTTGAACTTGGTTTGGCCGCCCGAAGCCAGTTCGACCGGCAGGCCGGTGGTTTTGAGGGCATTGACCAGCGCCCAGCGCGTGGCATTGACTGCCGCTGCATCGCGCAAAGGTTTCTTTGCATCGGCCAGTATTTTGGTCAAGCGTTTTTTGTCTTTGGCTAAAAAATCTTCAATGCTACGCGCTGCTTTTTTCTGGTTGCAGCGCTGGCAAGCCAGCGTGAGATTAGAAGCCCGGTTGCTGCCGCCTTGCGCTTTGGGGAGGATATGTTCCACTTGCAACGGCACGTCTTGGGCATCGCAGTAGGCACACTGGCGGTTCCATTTTTCCAAGAGATATTCGCGCAATTCGTAGCCAAACGAGGTGCCTTGTTGGTACTCGATGCCGGAAATTTCCGGGTTTTGCAAGGCTTGCATATCAAAGCGTACCAACTCGCTACTGATAGCACTGACCGGCACCCAGCGCTGAATACGCCGCACCCACGCCATGCAGGTATCGACTCGATGTTGCAACGAGGGGGCCAGCCAACCGCGCTGCTGGTTGCCGCGATTAAGAAAACGCGGGGCGCGGTAGCGCAAATTACCCCTGCGCCGCCGACGCATTTGCTTGCGGGCGGTTAAGACTTCAGAAATTTGCTTGCCGCGATACACCAGCTCCATCAAATTCAGCACCACAGCAACGGTTTGCACTTCGCCGGTTTGCTTGTCAATGACTTGGGCATCGCTCGCCAAGGCCAAGCCGGTGATTCTACTGCCGGGATCGAGCTTCAAACGCAATGGCTGAAACGCGCATGAATCCGCTGCACGATCTACGAGCCGGATGACCATCGGCACGAGTCTATGCACCCGCGCCCGGCCACGCGCCAGCAGCAGCCGTGCGCGCTTTTCGGTGCAGGGCATCAGCGCCTTGCCTTGGTTGTCCAACACAAAAACTGCCACGTATCTCTCCAAAAATCAGCTGTCTTTCCAGCAGTCAGCCCTTACGGGCCTAGTGACGGACATCTTTCGATGTCGCTCCCCTCGGAAATGTCGGCAACCGGCTCCAGCGCCTTGCGGTGCTGCGGCTTCAACCTTCGGGCCTTTACCTTTGCCCAGCATGATCAAAACCTTGCAGAGCAGCAAACTGAGGAAGCATTTGCTGGTGCGTCTGAACGACCTGTTGTCAACGTAGCGGATTGGTTACCGCTTTCCCTGGTCAACCGGGCTTGAATCCTTTCGGCTTCAAGCCCCATCCTGAAGGATGGGGTGATTGACAGCCAAACCGCCTACGGGATAAACCTAATACACCACAGGGCCAGCCTTTAGCGCCTATCATGGCGGGTTGCGTGCTGCCTTTCCATGCTTTCATCTTCTCCACCTTCTTCTGTTGCCCCCTTTGTCGAG
>JAIESZ010000002.1 GCA_019745615.1 Burkholderiaceae bacterium | reverse complement strand
AGCAGCAGGCTGCCGGTAGTGGCAGCGGAAGGAGGAGTAGTCATCAAGCAAGGCTCCGGAAAAATTGTTCCAAGATGATGCAGGCCGAGGCAGCATCGGCATCGCGGGCACCGCTGCTATGGGCTTCGGTGGTGCTGTAGCGTTCATCCACCTCAAACACCGGCAGGCCAAAGCGCCCACGCAACTGGCGGCCAAACTTGAGGGCGCGGGCGGTGTTGTCGTGGCTGGCACCGTCGGGGTGGTAGGGCACACCCAGCACCAGCGCATCAGGTTGCCATTCGGCAATGCGCTGCGCCACTTGGGCAAAGCGGGCATCGCCTTCGGCGCGGATGGTGGCTTGTGGTGTGGCGCTGCCCAACAGGCGGTTGCCTACCGCCACCCCAGTACGCTTGAGGCCCAAATCCAAGGCCAAAAAGGTCTGTAGTTGCGCCGGTACAGACACTGCTGGGGTGCTCATGCATGCCCCGCAGTCGGTGCCAATTGCCAAGCCTCTAGGCCCAGCAGGCGCAGGGCTTGGTCGTAGCGCTGTTCTATGGGCGTGTCAAAAATAACGGACAGATCAGCCTCTACTGTGAGCCAACTGTTTTGTGCCAGTTCAGACTCTAACTGGCCTTCGGCCCACGCCGAGTAGCCCAGCGCCACCAGCACCCGGCGCGGCCCGGCACCGTTGGACAGAGCTTCGAGCACATCGCGCGAGGTGGTCATGTCTAGCGGGCCAGCGGCGATATGCAAGGTGGAGGCGTAGGCAGACTCGGTATTGGGCGGGTCAGTTTGGCGCATCGGGTCGTGCAGCACAAAGCCCCGGTCGGTTTGCACCGGCCCTCCCAGAAACACGGGCGCTTGCGCCAAGTCTGGGCGTTGCAAGTCCAAGTCGATCTTGTCAAACAGCCCTTGCAGGTGCAGATCGGTGGGCTTGTTGATGAGCAGGCCCAAGGCACCACGCTCGCTGTGTTCGCACAGATAGACCACGCTGCGGGCAAAGGCCGGATCGTCCAGTCCGGGCATGGCAATCAAAAAATGGTGCGTCAGGTTGGTAGGCGCAAAATCGGTGGACATATACCTCTGATTTTAACGGTGAACATGCCTACCCCCTACGCTGTTGGCTTGGTCTGGTTGCGCCGCGATTTGCGTGCACAAGACCACCCCGCCCTGCACCAAGCGCTGCGCCAGTGTGCGCAGGTGCATTGCGTTTTTGTCTTTGATAGTGATATTTTGGATGCTTTGCCCCGTGCTGACCGCCGGGTGGAGTTTATCCACGCCGCTGCGCTAGAGCTGGATGAGCAATTGCGCGCCTTGTCCGGCCATGCCGCTGGCGGCCTGATCGTGCGCCACGGCAGCGCACGCACCGAGATTCCAGCGCTGGCACAGGCACTGGGGGTCGAGGCCGTCTTTACCCACCACGATGACGAACCCCAAGCCTTGGCCCGTGATGCCGAAGTACGCACTGTCCTGACCTTGCAGCGCCGGGCCATGCACACCTTGCGTGACCACAGCATTTTTGAGCGCCAAGAACTCCTCACCCAAGGCGGCACGCCCTATACCGTGTTCACACCGTACAAAAATGCGTGGCTGCGCTGCGTCGATGCAGCCCGGCTGGCGGAACATGCGGTGCGACCTTATGCCCAAGCCTTGGCCCCACGCCCCGCACCCTATGACCAGCCCATCCCTAGCTTGGCCGAACTGGGTTTTGCGCCAGCAGGCTTGGCACAGTTGCGCCTGCCCACGGGCAGCTGTGGCGCGCAGCAACTGTTCGATGATTTTTTGCTGCGCATAGACCACTACGCCACAGCGCGGGATTTTCCGGCCATTAAAGGCCCCAGCTACCTCAGCACCCATTTGCGCTTTGGCACCATTTCTATCCGGCAGCTGGCCCGTAGTACCGCCCACGCTTTGGCTGCTCAAGGCCATGCTGGCGCTGCCAGTTGGCTCAATGAACTGATTTGGCGCGACTTTTATTTTCAGATATTGGCCAATTTCCCCCATGTGGTGCAGCGCAGTTTTAAGCCTGCTTACGATGCCATCCAGTGGGAAAGCGGCGAGTTGGCCGAGGCCCATTTTGCCGCTTGGTGCCAAGGGCGCACGGGCTATCCGCTGGTGGATGCCGCCATGCAGCAGCTCAACCAGACTGGCTATATGCACAACCGCCTGCGCATGGTGGTAGCCAGCTTTTTGACCAAAGATTTGGGGCTCGATTGGCGCTGGGGCGAGCGCTATTTTGCCGAAAAACTCAATGATTTTGATCTGGCTGCCAACAACGGTGGCTGGCAATGGGCCAGCTCCAGCGGTTGTGATGCCCAGCCATATTTCCGCATTTTTAACCCGGTCAGCCAAAGCCAAAAGTTTGACCCTGACGGCAAATTTATCCGCCGCTATCTGCCGCAACTGGCTGCTTTACCCACTGCCGCCTTGCATGCGCCGTGGCTGGCCAGACCCTTGGATTTGCAAGCTGCTGGGGTGGTGTTGGGGCAAACCTACCCGCTGCCACTGGTGCAGCACGATGCTGCCCGGTTGCGCACCTTGGAGCGCTACGCGGTGGTCAAGGCCCCCAGCTAGTACCGCGCTGTCACCACGGCAGTCACGGTAGCAACCAGTGGCCCAATTGCTCTTGTAAAAACCCAGAGCCAGACAGCACCAAAATCACCAAAAAAGCTACCGATGGTGTGATAACCACTGCCACGCCCCAGCGCTTGGCGGGGGGCCATGACGGGGGTAAAACCCGCTGCAACAGCCAAGTCAGGGCCAGCACGGCCAGCCCCCCACCTATCAGCAGCAGGAGCAGCACAAACAGGCTGTTCATGCCGTCTGCGCTTGCGCGGCTTCTTCGGCCAGACGGGCGTAGTGCTTGACCAGACTGAGCAGCTCCTCATCAGAGTAGGGCTTGCCCAAATAGTGGTTCACGCCCAATTCCATCGCATGTTCTTGGTGCTTTTGTGCAATACGCGAAGTAATCATGATGATGGGCAGGTCTTGCAGCTTTTCATCCATGCGGATATTGCGCGCCAAGTCAAAACCGTCCATGCGTGGCATTTCGATGTCTGACAGCACCACGGTGGGGCGCTCTTCTTGCAAGCGCTCTAGGGCTTGCAAACCATCGGCAGCCAAGGCGACACGGTAACCTTCGCGTTGCAACAGGCGCTGCGTGACGCGGCGCACGGTGATGGAATCGTCCACCACCAGCACCAGTGGCACCTGATGCACTGCCGCTACCGGTGCGGCGGGGCTGCTCCCTGTGGGTGCCACGGCAGTGCCAGCTTGCACCGCTGGCGACAGTGCTTGCAGGGCCGCACGAACCTGATCGCCATACACCGTGACCAATGCCACCGGGTTGTAGATCAGCACCACTGCGCCTGAGGCCAGCACTGACATACCCGCCAACCCCGGCAGGCGTGCCAGTTGTGGCCCTAGGTTTTTCACTACCACTTCTTGGTTGCCTAGCACTTCATCCACATGCAGGGCTACCCGTTGCGAGGCGCTGCGGAACACCACCACCGGGCGGGTTTTTCCGTGGGTTTCTTCGCTGTGCTGCGAGGCTTGCAGCAAACCACCGGCCCAGAAGAAGGGCACTTGCTCGCCCGCTATTTCAAAGCCGTTATTTTGATAAGCCTGCTCTAGTTGCGCTGTGGGTATGCGGCGCACTACTTCGACCAAATTGGCGGGCACACCAAACGACAGGTGGCCTGCACGCAGCATCACCACCTGCGTGACAGCAGTGGTCAGGGGCAGCACCATACGGAAGGAAGTGCCCTTGCCGGTTTCGGTGTTGGTTTCAATGCGGCCCCCCAGCGCTTTGATCTCAGAGCGCACCACGTCCATCCCAATACCGCGCCCTGCAAGGCCGCTCAGGCTGACAGCGGTGGTGAAGCCGGGCATAAAGATCAGGTTAGCGGCCTCGGTGTCAGTGATTTGGGCACCGGGGGCAATCAAGCCTTGCTCTTGGGCCTTGGCCAAGATACGCGGCAGGTTCAGGCCCGCACCGTCGTCGCGGAACTCCACCGAGACGTCGTTGCCTTCGTGGCGCAAATGCACGGCAATGGTACCGATCAGCGGCTTACCAGCCGCATCGCGCTGCTCAGGCATTTCAATGCCGTGGGCCACGCAATTGCGCAGCAAGTGCTCAAAGGCAGGCGTCATGCGGTCGAGCACGCCCCGGTCCATTTCAATCGAGCCGCCGGTAATGTCGAGCTTGATCTGCTTGCCCATCTCTTTGGATGCTTGGCGCACCACGGCGTACAGGCGTTCGGCAATGCTTTCAAACTCCACCATCCGGGTTCGCAGCAAATCGCGTTGCAACTCACGCGCTTGGCGGCCTTGGGCAATCAGCTCATCTTCAGCGCCGTTCATGGAGCGTTGCAGATTGCGTTGCACCGTGGCCACGTCGTTGACCGATTCGGCCATCATCCGCGTCAGTTCTTGCACACGGGTGAAGCGGTCAAACTCTAGCGGATCAAAGCCAGCGGCCATTTCCTTGGTCTGCGCTAGGCGCGATTGCATCTGCGATTCAGATTGCAATTCGATGTCGCGCAACTGAGCACGCAGTTTGTCGAGGTTGACCGACAAATCGGCCAAGGAGCCTTTGATTTGGCCGATGCGCGCTTCTAGCCGCGAGCGGCTGATCATTACTTCGCCCGCTTGGTTGACCAGCCGATCCAGCAATTGGGCACGCACGCGCACCGATTGCTGTGCTGCGCCGCGCAACGGAGCCGCCGCTTTCAGGGTTTGCAGGCGCGCGGGGGTTGCCAAAGCTTGCGTGGCTGCGCCCGCTGGGGTGTCCGTGGCGGGGGTGGCGATGGCCGCTGCCAAGTCTGGCGGCACCACTACGGCCTCGGCAGGCCCTTGGGCACTGATGACGCGCAGTACTTCAAAATTGGCCTGCAAACTATCGAGCCGGGCCAGCATGGGATCGATTTCTGCGCTGGTGACAGTGTCAACGTCCAGCTCTTCGATGGCTGACTCTAGGCGGTGGGCCATTTCGCCCAAGCGCATGGCTCCGGCCAAGCGCGAGCTGCCCTTGAGGGTGTGCAAGGCACGCAGCAACTCACTGCGGGCCGCTAAGTTGCTGGGGCGTGCTGACCATTGGCGCAAAGAGCCACCCAAATGGGGCAGCAACTCTAGCGCTTCTTCTTCAAAAATCGGGAACAGGTCGGGGTCAATGACGTCGAGGACGTCGATATCGTCATCGTGCTCGGTGTCCAAGGCCATCGCGTTGGCAATGGCAGCGTCGATGTGTTCGTCTGTCCCCGGTGTTTGGGCTGCGGTGTAGACGGCCGCCGTGGTAGGTGTTGGTTCTGGTGCTGGGAGGTCTGGCTCTGGCTCCAGTTCCAACGCCAGTGGCAAGGTTTCTTGTGGGCTGGGCCGGGCCTCTGTCTTGTGGTGATCGGCTACATGGTGGGCTTGTGCCGCAGCCTGTGCATGTTCTTCTTCTAGTTTTTCCAGCTCTTCTAGCGCTGCCATCACATCTTCTAGCGGTGGTGAGAGGGTACTGACCACCTCGGTCTCTAGGATGTGGCGCAGGGCGTCTTGTACCTTCGAGTCCGCCGTGACCAATACCCCGGCGGCAAATTGTTGCAGCAGGTAGTCGATGTCTTGCGCGGCTGCCAAAAAGACTTGGGCTTGCTCTGGTTCGCCCTGTGGTTGTGGCTGTACATGCGACAGGGTGTGCTCTAGCAGCCGTGCGGTTTCGGACAGGGCTTTGAACCCGACGGTGGCAGAACTGCCCGCCAGCGAATGGGCCAGCGCCACCGCTGTGTCAGAGACCGGCTCATCCAAAGCCTGCGACCAGTCTTGCAGGCTGCGGGTGAGGCGGCGCACCCACTCTTGCGCTTCACTGACATAGATGTTGTACAGGGCCAAGCCAATGCGCAGTGAGCCAATTACCTTGACTTGCTCTTCGGCTTCAATACGGGCTTTTTCTGCTTGCACCGCTGCTTGGGCTTGGGCTTGCGCTTGGGCGGTAGCACGGGTTTGCTCTTCCTCGACAGCACGCGCTAGCGCGTGGGCTTCAGCACGGACTTTTTCCTCTTCAGCGAGGGTCAGTGCTTCGGCTTCGGCTTGGGCCTTGGCCAGTGCTTCGGCCTCAGCACGGGCTTGTTCTTCTGCAGCGCGGGCCAGCGCTTCGGCTTCAGCTTGGGCCTTGGCCAGTGCTTCGGCCTCAGCACGGGCTTGTTCTTCTGCAGCGCGGGCCAGCGCTTCGGCTTCAGC
>JAIESZ010000375.1 GCA_019745615.1 Burkholderiaceae bacterium | reverse complement strand
CCCGCAGCGTTGTTGCTGGCATCGTCCAGATAGGGCAGGGGCTTGGGGTCAGCCTCAGGGCGTGTCCACGCTTGGCGGTAGGGGGCCAGCGCCTCCATCGACACAATCCAAGGCGATACCGTGGTGGCAAAGTTTTTGGACAAGAAGGGGCCCAAGGGTTGGTATTCCCAGGCTTGAATATCGCGGGCCGACCAATCGTTGAGCAGGCACAGACCAAAGATATGTTGTTCAGCCTCGGCCAGTGGCACCGCATCGCCCAAATCGTTGCCCGCGCCAATGTAAATGCCCAGCTCCAGCTCATAGTCTAGGCGTTTGCAGGGGCCAAATACTGGCTCGGTAGCACCAGCAGGCAAGGACTGGCCCAGTGGGCGGCGGAACTCTTGGCCGCTCACGCCAATGCTAGAAACGCGGCCATGGTAGCCCACTGGAATCCAGCGGAAATTGGGCAGAACCGGATCGGTGCCGTTGTCACCGCGCAAGATTTTGCCGATGTTGGCCGAGTGGTGAACCGACGTGTAAAAATCTGTGTAATCGCCAATTTGGGCGGGCACGTTGTATTCCACCGCCACTTGCGGGATCAGGCAGGTGCGCAGGGCATCTACGTTGGGGCCTTCGGCCCCCTCTTTCAGCAGATCAAACAAACCGTGGCGCAGTGCCTGCCAAGCATCAGGCCCCAAGGCCATCAGCACATTGAGGTTGTGGTACGCACCAGCCAAGGCGGCCTCAGCAGCGCGGCCTTCTAGGCAGCCGACCACCACCACGCGTGCCAAATCAATCACTTGATCGCCAATAGCAATGCCCCCCCGAAACGCCTCATCTTCGCGAAAATGGCGAAAGACGGCAATGGGCAGATTCTGGATCGGAAAATCACAGCCGGGCACATTGGCCGAAGCCAGCCAGCTGCGGGCGGCGGAATCGTGGGTATGGTTCAGTGCAATCATGCGGTTGGTCTTTCTGGATGAAGGAGAAGCCTTGGCCGGGGGCGGCGCAGTGCCGCAAGGCCGGGTTTGTACATTGTGGGGCAAACTATGCGTATAAAAAACGAAATCTCCCGCCCTTTTACCGTGCAATCGCTTTGTTGCCGTTTGCAACAGACAGCGCTAGATGGGTGCATCCGGTAGGCGTGCGCGGTACACTTGCTAGCTTACGGACGCGCGCTTTTTTCGCTCCTCTTCAACCCTTCTCGCCCATGGCCATAGACACTGCGGTGCAAAACCGCTCCAGCTTTGACCTCAAGAGCGCTTTACTGCCCGTCGTGGCCGTAATGCTCAAGAGCACCGATGTCGGGGTACTGGCTGCCGAACTGGCCCAGCGCTTGGCCGCCGACCCGGATTTTTTTGACAACGACCCGGTGCTGATTGACCTGACCGGTGTGCGTGAAGACCCCGCACCTATCGATTTTGCGGCGCTCACCCGTTTACTGCACCAGCACCACACCGTGCCGGTAGCCGTACGCGGTGGTAGCGCCGTACAAATGGCCGCCGCTCGTAGCGTGGGGCTGGTAGCGGCCCCTGATGCACCGCCCACGCGCGCCCCAACCCCGCCTGAGGTGCGTGAAATCATCCATGAGGTGGTGCATGAAGTCGAGGTAATACGCCCTGCCCCTAGGGTGCCCACCGTGGTGGTAGACAAGCCCTTGCGTTCGGGCCAACAGGTGTATGCACGCGGTGCCGATCTGGTGGTGTTGGCAATGGTCAGTTTTGGGGCCGAGGTCATTGCCGACGGCAACATCCATGTCTACGCACCGCTGCGTGGGCGCGCCATTGCCGGAGCACGGGGCGATACCGGAGCGCGCATTTTCACCACTTGCATGGACCCCCAACTGATTTCCATCGCAGGCATTTACCGCACCACTGAGGTCGCCATCGCAGCCGATGTGGTGGGCAAACCGGCCCAAGTACGGCTGGATGGCGAAAAATTACTCATCGAACCCCTCTGAGCACCCGCAGCGCACTACCCGCCAGCTGGAGTCCAGATCAGAATCTCACATATCGCACAGGAATTGCAATCCATGGCCAAAATTGTTGTCGTGACCTCGGGCAAGGGGGGTGTCGGAAAAACCACCACCAGCGCCGCATTTTCTTCTGGTCTCGCAATGCGCGGCCACAAAACCGCTGTCATCGACTTTGATGTCGGGCTACGCAACCTTGACCTCATCATGGGCTGCGAGCGCCGTGTGGTCTATGACCTCATCAACGTCATCCAAGGCGAGGCCAACCTCAGCCAAGCGCTCATCAAAGACAAAAACTGCGACAACCTGTTTATTTTGGCGGCCTCGCAAACGCGCGACAAAGACGCCCTGACCCTAGAAGGGGTAGGCAAGATACTCAAAGATTTGGCCGAGATGGGCTTTGCCTATGTCATTTGTGATTCTCCGGCAGGCATCGAAACCGGTGCCCTGATGGCCATGCACTTTGCCGATGAGGCGTTGGTGGTCACCAATCCTGAGGTCTCTTCGGTGCGCGACTCTGACCGCATTTTGGGCATGTTGGGCAGCAAAACGCAGCGTGCCATCGATGGCGGCGAGCCGATCAAAGAGCACCTGCTCATCACCCGCTACGACGCGAATCGGGTAGAAGACGGCCACATGCTATCCATCACCGACATCCAAGACATCTTGCGTATTCCGCTGATTGGCGTGGTGCCCGAATCTGAAGAGGTGCTGCAAGCGTCCAATCAGGGCCTGCCCGCCATTCACCTCAAGGGCAGCGAGGTGGCGGAGGCCTACCACGACGTCGTGGCCCGCTTCTTGGGTGAAGACAAGCCTATGCGCTTTACCGATGCGCAAAAGCCCGGCTTCTTCAAGCGCATCTTTGGCGGGAGGTAGGCAGCACATGTCTTTGCTGACCTTGTTTTTGGGGGAGAAAAAAACCTCCGCCAATGTGGCACGCGAGCGCCTGCAAATCATTTTGGCGCACGAACGCACTGGCCGCAACGCTGCCATGCCCGACTACCTTCCCGCCTTGCAACGCGAGTTGCTGGAAGTGATCTCCAAGTACGTCTCAATTGATCTGGACGACATCAAGGTGCATCTGGAGCGCCAAGAAAACCTCGAAGTGCTCGAAGTCAAAATCGAGCTGCCCGAAATTTTGCGTTAAACCGGTGCTAGCTGCACACCCGCAGCACTTCAGCGCCATAGGCTTGCAATTTTTTGGCCCCCATGCCACTGATGCCTTGCAAATCGGCCAGCGTGTGCGGCTGCTGCTGGGCAATGGCCACCAGCGTGGCATCATGAAAAATCACATAGGCGGGCAGGCCATGCTCGCGTGCCACCTCGGCACGCCACGCTTTCAGGTTAATAAAGCGGGCCAAGGCGGCTTGGTCTAGCCCCTCGGCCACCGGCGGCAGGCTGGCCGCCGGGCGGCGTGGGCGGCGCTCACGCGGGCCGGCAGGGGCCGCCACTGAGGCGCGCAAGCGCACCGGCTGCTCACCACGCAGCACTGCGCGTGAGGCATCGGTCAGGCACAGGGTGTCAAAGCTGTGGCCGTTGTCCAATAGCACTTTGTGTAGCCCGACGGCACCAGTGGCCAGCAGTTGGCGCAGCACGGCGCGCAATTGCAGCTCGCTAAATTCTGGCCCCATGCCAAAGGTCGAGAGTTTGTCGTGGCCGTATTGCACGATTTTGTCGGTGCTTTTGCCGCGCAGCACATCCAGCGTGTGCTGGGTGCCAAAGTTCAGGCCGCTGGCCTGTTGGATGCGGTAGATGGTGGAGAGCAGCTTGCGCGCGCAATCGGTGGCGTCCCACACTTCGGGCGGATGCAAGCAGTTGTCGCAATTGCCGCAGGGCGTGGAGGCTTCATCAAAATAGGCCAATAGGCGCACGCGGCGGCAATCGGTGGCCTCGGCCAGCGCCAGCAGGGCCTCTAATTTGCCGCGCAGCGCCTGCTTAAACTCGTCAGCGGCGGGGCTTTCGTCAATCATGCGCCGCTGATTCACCACATCGCTCAGGCCATAGGCCATCCACGCATGGGCGGCCAAGCCATCGCGACCGGCACGGCCCGTTTCTTGGTAATAGCCCTCAATGTTTTTCGGCATGTCCACATGGCCGACAAAACGCACATCGGGCTTGTCGATACCCATACCAAAGGCAATGGTCGCCACCATGACGATGCCCTCTTCGCGCAGAAAGCGGTTTTGGTGCGCTTGGCGTAGCTCGGCGGGCAGGCCCGCATGGTAGGGCAGGGCGGCAATGCCCGCATTGGCCAGCACGGTGGCCAGCTCTTCGACCCGCTTGCGCGATTGGCAATAGACGACGCCCGCATCACCCGCATGTTCCTCTTTGATAAAGCGCAGCAGCTGGCCTGTGACGTCTTTGCCTTTTTCGGCAATGGTGTAGCGGATGTTGGGCCGGTCAAAACTGCTGACAAACAGGCGCGCCTCTTGCAGTTGCAGCCGCTCGATGATGTCGGCGCGGGTCAGGGCGTCGGCGGTGGCAGTCAGGGCGATGCGCGGCACCGCTGGGTAGCGCTCATGCAGCACGCTCAGGGCGCGGTATTCGGGCCGGAAATCATGCCCCCACTGGCTGACGCAATGGGCCTCATCAATAGCAAACAGGCCCAAGCCACCTTGCTGGTACAGGGCATCGAGCAAGGCCAGAAAGCGTGGCGTGTTCACGCGCTCTGGAGCAGCATACAGCAGGGTAATGGCACCGGTGCGCAGGCGTTGCTCCACCTCTTGCGTCTGTTGCCAGTCCAGTGTGGAGTTGAGAAAGGCGGCCTCGACCCCTGCCTCGTGCAAAGCCCCCACTTGGTCGTGCATCAGAGCAATCAACGGCGACACCACAATAGCCAAGCCTTGGCCCTGCTGCTGGCGCACGATGGCCGGTATCTGATAACACAGCGATTTGCCGCCGCCCGTGGGCATGAGCACCAGCGCATCGCCACCGGCAATCACATGCTCAACGATGGCCTGTTGCGGGCCGCGAAACTGCGGGTAGCCAAAAGTGCGGTTCAAGACCGAAAGTGCAGCGGACAAGGGAGAAGCCTTTGTGGGTGTAGCGGTGGCAGACAATGGCGCTATTGTGCGCTGCGCTCGCCTTGTGCCCAGTGTGGGGCCGGTAGCCAGCCACTGCGGAAAAATAGCACTTTTTTAAGCCTTTACAGGATCACCCCATGCCCATCTACGAATATGCCTGCCAAGACTGCGGCCATGCCTTTGAAACGCTGGTGCGCTCAAGCACCGTACCGGCCTGCCCCCGTTGCCAATCGCAACAGTTAGAAAAGCAACTGTCGGTGTTTGCCACCACCAGCGAGGCAGCCCGGACAGTGCCACTGCCTGCCAGCCCGTGCGGCAGTTGCAGCCATCCCGGCGGGCCGGGTGCCTGCGGCTTTGCTGGAATGCACTAAAGCGCCCCAATGCAAACTGGTGTTTGGTATAGTTCAAGGACAATTTCTATCGCTATACCATTAGTGGTAGCCCCTTGCTACTTTGGTCTGGATTGACCAGACTGCCATACATGGGGTTGTGTATGGCATCCCCAGCGCCCATTCGGTACATTGAATGTTCCAACGGATGCAAGGAATCTGGTTGATCCTACCCGCTCACAATGACTTCATTTTTTCTACCCGCGATCGCCTTGATGGGGCGACTTCGCTTTGGCTTCAAATTTGCACTGGCCGGTCTGGTGACCTTTGCCTTGCTGCTGTACCTAGGCTCTCTCCAAGTTTATGACCTGCACCATCGGGTGCAGCAACTTATGGCACAGCGCACGGCGGTGGGCTTGATGGCCCATCTGGTCGAATGGAACAAGGTGCTGATTGAGAGCAGGCGTATTGCCATCACCGCAGCCCCCGGCGATGAAGGCGTGCGCCAGCGCTTTCGCCAGCAGGCCACCGTGGTAGAGCGCAAACTGACCGAGATTGAGCAGGCCGTGGCGCAGGCACAGCCATTTTTTGACATGCAAGAGCCAACCCGTGGCCTGCGCACCGGCTGGCAGGATCTGCAAAAAAATGTGGAGGCCTTGCCACTCAATGCCGATTTTGCGCAAAAAGCATTTGCCGCCCATGCGCCAGAGTATGGCCGCCTGTACGCTTTTATGCGCGATATGGGCGACCGCTCTGGGATATCGTTAGAGTCTGACCTGGAATTGTTTTACTTGGGCTACCCCCAGCACAGCAGGGATTGCGGTGCGCATTGCCGCCTATTCCACGCTGAACATCGCCCGTGGCAACATCACGCC
>JAIESZ010000013.1 GCA_019745615.1 Burkholderiaceae bacterium | reverse complement strand
CACCAGCACGCCAGTCGCGCCAGAGTGTGCGCCAACCCAAAGAGAGAAAAGTCAGATTCATAAAGTTAGGACTGTGGCACAGCGGCCAACGTTCCCCACTGGGGGCAAGGGCGGGGCACGCACAATTTGGCCAGCCGCCCTAGAATCTTGGAAACATTTATCAACATTTTGCCTAACCTGTTTACAGACATGCCCAAAACCATTCTCACCATTGATGACAAAACCGACATTCGACGCTTGGTGCGCATGACCCTAGAGTTTGATGGCTATACGGTTTTGGAAGCAAGCAGCGGTGCCGAAGGATTGGCGTTGGCCCGAAAGAGGAAGCCAGACCTGATCCTGCTGGACGTGATGATGCCAGAGATGGACGGTTTTGAAGTGGGCCGCATCCTGCGCAACGATCCTGAACTGACCACGATTCCGGTGGTGATGATCACGGCACTGGACGGCCAAGCAGATCGGGCCACGGGCTTAAGCACTGGGGTCAGGGCCTATCTGAACAAGCCTTTTTCTCCAGTTGAACTACTGCAACTTATCAAGCGGCTACTGGATGAGTCCTGTACCCACCACACAGCCACAAAATAAACAAGAAATGCACAAGCCCACTGGGGGCTGTATGTCAAAATCTTTCCCTTGCTTTTTTTGCATTTCCCGCATTTTCCCGAATACAAGGAGCCTGCCGTGGCACTTCTGAAAAAATCCGTCTCCTCCCCCAGCAGCACAGACATCAGCACCTCGGTCAGCAGCCGCAGCTCGGCCAGTGCCGCCCGCGAGGCCGAAGTGCAGCGCAAGCGCGCACGCACCTTGGCCAAGCAACAACAGGCCGCAGAACGCATTGCCGCCGCCACCGCGCAGATGTCTTCGGGCATTGCCGAAGCCGCCTCCGCCGCCGAAGAGCTCAAGCGCTCGACAGACCAAATCGCCACGGGTGCTGAAGAAGCCTCTGGCGCTGCGCAAGAATCCCTGAGCGCCTTCAAGCAGGTAGAAAGTGCCGTAACACGGCAAATGCAAAACGCCGAGCAAAGCCGCACCAAAGCCGAAGGCTGCCAAGCGCTGGTGGTTAAGGCCAGCGCCGAAGTGGTGACGCTGGTGAACAACGTGGCCGTCTCAGCACAGCGCCAAGGTGCCTCCGTAGCGATGGTAGCCGAGCTGGAAAAGCAAGCTGCCAACATTGGCGATATCGTCAAAGCCGTGGCCCGCATTGCCGACCAAACCAACCTGTTGGCCCTTAACGCTGCTATTGAGGCTGCCCGTGCGGGCCAGCACGGCAAGGGCTTTGCCGTGGTGGCTGATGAGGTGCGCACACTGGCAGAAACTTCGGAAAAAAGCGCCAAGCAAATCCAAGGCTTGGTCGGGCAAATCCAACAAGAAGTCAGAACCATTGCCGATGGCATCGGCCAATCGGCCAAAACAGTAGAGGCCGAAGCCGAAAACGGCAGAAATATCAACCAACAGCTCGAGCGCATTCGCACTGACATGGTCGATATCGTCAATGGCGTGGGCGAAATTGCCGCTGGTGCTGTGCAATCGGCGGCCGCCACCCGCCAAGCCCTCAAAGGTTCCGAAGACATCGCCAGCGCCGCAGAAGAGCAATCTGCTGCTGCCGAAGAAGCAGCCAAAACTGTGGCCGAGCAAACCCAAGCCCTGTCGCAAAGCGAGCAAACTGCCGCCAGCCTGTCCGAATTGGCCGAAGACCTGAAAAAATCCACCGACGTCGCCAAGAGTGCCGAAGAAGTGGCCTCGGCAGCAGAAGAGCTGTCCGCCGCAGTGCAAGAAATTAGCCGCTCTGGTACGCAAATTGCTGCCGCTATTGAACAAATTCGCAGAGGGGCCGAAGTGCAATCAGCAGGAGCTGAAGAGTCCGCCGCCGCCATCACGCAAATCGAGCGTGGCGCGCAGTTGGCCGTAGAGCGCGGTACTGTAAGTACCGAAAAGGTAGGCGTCATCCGTAGGCTGCTGGGCGAAAACAAGCAAACCGTCAACGGGCTGGTCGCCAGCATCCTGTCCTCCGCTGAGGCCACCCGCGTCAACATCAAGCAAGTCAAAGAGCTAGAGCTGGTGTCGCGGCGCATTGACAAAATCGTCGATGCTATTGCTACCGTCTCTATCCAAACCAATATGCTGGCCGTCAATGGCTCGATTGAAGCAGCACGGGCTGGTGAATTTGGTAAGGGCTTTGTCGTCGTGGCCACCGACATCCGCAACTTGGCGCAAGACTCGGCAGAAAATGCCGACCGCATCAAAGATTTGGTCAAGGCCGTGCAAGACCAAATTGGCTTGGTCGGGCGCGATCTGGACGAAATCGTGGCCACGGCCACCGCTGAAGTCGAAAAAGCCAAAGCCACTTCGGTCAACCTAGAGGCCATCGAGACCGACATTGCCGAAGTCGAGCGCAGCGCCACCGAAATTCTGGACGCTTCTACCGAAATCGGTGCCGCCATTGCCCAAGTCAAGCGCGGCGTTGAACAAATTTCCTCCGCTGCCCAAGAGGCATCCAAGGCCGCCAACGAAGCTGCCGCTGCTGCACGCCAGCAATCGCAAGGCGCTGAAGAGCTGGCCACCGCGATTGAAGAAGTGGCCTCGCTGGCCGATGAGCTGCAAAGCGCCTAAACCTAAAGCAAAGGCCCCACATGAGCAGCGAAACCAACCCTGACGCCTCTGCCGTCTCCAGCAATGGCAACAACGGCACAGGACTACAGTCTTCCGACACGCGCCAATACGTGACCTTCATGGCCGGGGACGAGGTATTTGCCGTTGAGATGGCCCCGGTGCAAGAGATTATCCGCGTGCCCGCCGTGGTGCGCGTGCCCCTGTCACCGCCCACGCTAGAAGGCTTGGCCAATCTGCGTGGCAAAGTGCTGCCGATTGTCTCGCTGCGCCGGGCGCTAGGCTTTGCCGAGCGCGACTCCGACGATACCTCCCGCGCTGTGGTCATCAACCTCAGCCAGCCGATGGGCTTTGTGGTCGATCGTGTCGCCAGCGTGGTGGGTGTGGATGCCAGCAAAATTGAAGGCGTTGAGGGCATCCAAGGCACCGTCAATACCGAGCTGCTGTCGGGGCTGATTAAAGACGTGGGCGGCCACGCGATGGTCATGGTGCTCAACTTTGAGAAACTCATTGCACAAGAGTTCTCGCAGTTAAGCAACCTGCACCAGCGCCAAAACAGTGCCTTGCAATCGGGGCTGGATGCTGGAAAAAACCAAGGCGAAGCGGAACGCAGCAGCGAAGAAGAACTGCATCTGGTCAGCTTTGCGGTCGCTCAACAAGAGTACGCTATTGCCATCGAAGATGTACAAGAAATTGTGCAAGTGCCTGAGCAAATCGTACAAGTGCCCCATGCCCAATCCCATGTGCTGGGGGTCATGACGCTGCGCAGCCGCTTGCTGCCGCTGGTGTCCTTGCGGCGCATGTTCGCACTGCCTGAGCAATCGGCCAACGAGCAAAGCCGCATTGTTGTGGTGTCGATTCGTGGCGCTTCGGTGGGTATTGTGGTGGACAACGTCAACGAGGTGCTGCGCGTGCCCCGGCGCAACGTTGAAACCATGCCCAGCCTGCTGGCCCACGATGGCGATATGGCCGATGTTACCGACATCTGTCGCTTGGCTGAAGGTAAGCGCTTGGTCTCTATCGTCTCTACCGACAACCTGTTCCGCCATTCGGCTATCAAAGAGGCCCTGAGCACCGTGACTGCCAATAACGACGCCACCAGCACTGCCGACCACAACCGCAACGACGCCCAACAGAGCCAAACCGGTGATGATGAGCAGGTGGTAGTGTTCCGCTTGGGCACCGAAGAGTTTGGCGTACCCATCGACAGCGTGCAAGAAATTGTCCGCGTGCCCGAAACCCTCACCCATGTGCCCAAGGCACCCGCCGCCGTAGAAGGCGTGATTAACCTTCGCGGCACCGTGCTGCCGGTGGTAGACCTGCGCCGCCGCTTGGGGCTGCCCACCGTGGTACGCAATGATGGCCAGCGCATCGTGGTGTTTTTGATTCGCGGCGTGCGTACCGGCTTTATTGTCGATGCCGTGGCCGAAGTGCTCAAAGTGCCGCGCCACGCCATTGAGCCAGCGCCTCGCTTGTCAAGCGAGCAAGTCACGCTGTTGGCACGCATGGCCAATTTGGAAAAGCAAAAGCGCATGTTGCAGTTGATCGACCCCGACCACCTACTCAGCACTGGCGACCTCACCTCCATGAACGACATAGCAAGCTAAAAGGCATGGCCCAAGCAGCCCCCATCAAACTGTTAATCGTCGATGACTCGGCGCTGATGCGCCGCCAGTTATCGATGCTTTTTCAGGCTGAAGGCGATTTCGAAATCCGTCAAGCCCGCGACGGCATCGAAGCGGTGGAAGAAAACCGCCGCTTTCAGCCCGATGTGGTCACGCTCGATATCAATATGCCAGAGATGGATGGCATTACCGCGCTGTCGCTCATCATGGCCGAGCGCCCGGTACCGGTCATCATGGTGTCGTCCCTGACCGAAAAGGGGGCCTTAGCCACCTTTGAAGCGCTCAATTTGGGGGCGGTAGACTATGTGGCAAAACCGGGTGGCACCATTTCTTTGTCGCTCACCACCATTCAGGCCGACCTGATTGCCAAGGTACGCGGCGCTGTGCGTGCGCGTCCCAGCAAGCCACGCATGGCCAGCGCCAGAGCATCTGGCTTGGGCCAGCGCCTGCGCGAAGAACACGCCGTGGCCGCAAAGTCGCGCGCTACCACGGCCAGCCAGTCAAATGCTGGGCTGCTGCTGATTGGCGTCTCTACTGGCGGGCCACGGGCGCTCGAAGAAGTACTTCCCTTGCTGCCAGCCGATTTTCCGTGGCCGGTACTGGTGGCACAGCACATGCCCGCCAGCTTTACCGCGCCGTTTGCAGCACGCCTTGACTCCATCTGTGCTCTCAACGTAGTCGAGGCCAACCACCCCATGCCGGTCACTCCCGGCACTATCTACATTGGCAAAGGCGGGGCCGACATGGTGCTTACCAAACGCGCCAACACACTCACGGTGCTGCCCAAGCCAGAATCGAGCGCACATCTGTGGCATCCTTCGGTCGAGTTGCTGGGCCGCAGTGCGCTAGAACACGTCAATCCGCGTGCGTTGGTGGCCGTTATGCTGACCGGGATGGGCAACGATGGCGCTGATGCCTTTGCCGAGATCAAAAAGCGCGGTGGCAAAACTGTGGCCGAGTCTGAAGACACGGCCACGGTTTTTGGTATGCCCGCTGAACTGATCGAGCGTGGCGGTGCCTCGCTGATACTACCGATTGAGAAAATCGCCACGCAACTCAAAATCTGGGCTGCGCGGGGCTAATGGAGCCTGCGCACAGGCCACACGCTCTATAAGGCAGGTGCTCAACACACACCTGTGTCAAAACTGTTGTCACTCGTTCCTACTATGACGCTGCGCCAATAAGAGCACCAGCCAGCCTTTTCAAATCCACACCTTCACAAGGATCGACCGTGGCACTTATCAAACCGTCAGGGCAAGAGCAGACTGCCACTGCGCCCCCAGAGTACCATCGCGCCACCCGTGACTGCCCACTACTGCGCGAGCAGTTGCAAGACCCTCGCCCCGAAGTGCGGCGCTGGGCAGCGCGTGATTTAGTGGACTGCCCTGACAGCAGCCAAGCCGTAGTCAATCGGCTAATGATCGAGACCGAGCAATCGGTACGTGAAATCATGCTTACCACCTTGGTACGCATAGCAGATGCCCCTGCTTTAGCCGGACTGGTGCAATGTCTGCGCAGCGAAGAGGCCGCGCTCCATGGCGAAGCCATTGAGGCCCTCCAGCAACTGCCTGAAGTGGTGGCCCCTATCATGCGCCAGCTTCTGACCGACGATGCCAGCGATGTGCGCATTTTTGCCGTCAATGTGCTCGAATCGCTGCGCCACCCGGAGGTAGAAATTTGGCTCACTGAAGTGATTGTGCGTGACCCGCACGTCAATGTGTGCGCCACTGCCGTCGATTTGTTGGGTGAAGTAGGCTCACGCGCTGCGCTGGGCCCTTTGCAGCAACTCAAAACCCGTTTTCCACAAGAGCCCTACATACAGTTTGCTGCTGACCTAGCTATCAAGCGCATCCAGGAAGCATAAAACTACCATGACTGAGCCCACCATTAGCGACGAAGACTTTACCAAGTTTCGTGAGTTCTTTTACCGCAA